>NZ_ASSB01000132.1:0-11987 GCF_000520755.1 Paenibacillus sp. 1-18 | reverse complement strand
AATTCACAGTATTCGGAGAGGGAGCGAGATAAACAAAGTGACATTTCAGACCGAACACAGACCATTATGGTCCCCCGGACAACAAGGTTATAGAAATCAATAGCGCCACCAAGCAAGAGCGTTCTATCATCACACTAAAAAAAGAGAAAATAACTTCAATGTCTAGTAGTAATGATAAGCTGCTCCTCGTAACTTCTAATTTAACTAATTTCGGAAAAATTGAGTATAGTCTGGTTGATATTGCAACAGGTAAACGTACCAAAATAAAGTTGCCCTTTTTATCCCGCCAATTTGTCTATATGTCCCCGGACGGCAAGGGGGTCTATTATTTGGGCAGCACTTCTCAGAAAAATCAGGAAGAAGGACGCGGCGTATACTATTATGACTTCACTTCGAAAATCCAAACCCCGATTTTCATACAGGAAGAGGGTTTTATCAATAACTTCATGCTGCTGAACAAATAATCAGTTTCGAGTAATCATATGCCAAAAAGCCGGAAAAAGAGGCTTATGCCTTCTTTCCGGCTCTCTTTACCCATTTCTAATCATCCAACCTTCTGTGGAACCTCCGACACATTCACGCCTTTGACCGATTCGCTTTGTTTTCTCGTTAAAACGATATTCAAGACAATGGCCGTAATCGAGCCGGATACGATGCCGTTTTGCAGCAGCATCTTAGCAAAGCTCGGCAATTGGTCGAACATTTGCGGGAGAACGGCAGAGCCAAGGCCCACGGCAATACTGCATGCCGCGATCAGCAGATTGCTTTCCTTCCGCAGGTCTACTTCGGACAAAATAGACATGCCGGATGCAGCTACCGAACCGAACATGACGATCATCGCACCGCCCAGCACGGCGTTAGGAATGACGGTCGTCAAGGCAGCCAGCTTAGGCAACAAACCAAGAACAACCATGATGCCCCCTGCTGCAAAAATTACGTTACGCGATTTGACGCGAGTTAGCGTGATCAGGCCGACATTTTGCGAAAAAGCTGTGTAAGGGAACGCATTAAAAATACCGCCCAGCATAATCGCAAGTCCTTCGGAACGCAGTCCATTGACGATTTGCTTCTGCTCCACCTTCTGATCAATCGCCTTGCCTACTGCCAGATAAACTCCCGTCGATTCAACCATGCTCACAATATTGACGATAATCATCGTACCTACCGCCATAATGCTAAACTCCGGCTTGCCAAAATAAAATGGCTGCGCCACACTCACCCATGAGGCATCCGCCACGGGAGCAAAATGTACCATTCCCATCGCATAAGCGACCACAGTACCCGCAAACAAACCGATGAGTACAGAAATCGAGCGTAAAAAGCCCTTGGCCACTCGATTTACAAGCAGAATAACCAGTAATGTAATCAACGCCAGCAACAAATTACGCGGCTGTCCAAAATCTGCGCTGCCCTGTCCGCCAGCTACATTATTCATCGCTACCGGGATAAGGGACAAACCGATAATGGTCACAACCGAGCCGGTCACCACGGTCGGGAAAAAGCGTAGCAGCTTGCCATACAGCGGTGCCGCAAGCACCACGAATATACCGGACAAAATAATGGCCCCATACGCGGTCGCCAAATTCGAGGTCGAGGCAATTGTGATCAGCGGTCCTACCGCCGTAAACGTACAGCCTAGAATGACCGGTAATCTGCTGCCGAAAAACCGTGTGCCCATAATCTGTAGCAACGTGGCAATCCCACAGGTGAACAGATCCGCAGCTACCAAATAGGCCATCTGAGCTGGTGTCAGGTGTAACGCTCCTCCTACAATCAGAGGTACGGCTATCGCTCCGGCGTACATCGCCATGACATGCTGGAAGCCCAGCGCAAATAACTTTTGTTTGCTTAACATCCCACATTCTCCTTAACGGAAGGAATCACCGCATCAGCTTCCTCTATAAAATGAACCTCGCCTGGTGCCATGGAAGCGATACGTGCAAGAGAGCGCACAGCAATGCCCCTCTGCTCCAATAGCCCGCGGCCTTCCTGAAAGCTCTTTTCGATAACACATCCAACCCCGGCCAGTTCCGCTCCTGCTTCCTTCACAATATCCGTAAGCCCAACCAAGGCAGCACCAGTAGCCAGAAAATCATCCACGATCAGCACATGGTCGCTGGCATCCAGATATTTTTGGGAAATACTCACCTGATAGGTTTCCTGCCGTGTGAACGAATGAACCTCAGCGAAGTATACCTGCTCATTCAGCGTGATCGCCTTCTTTTTCTTTGCATAAATGAACGGGACACCCAAGGCAATGGCTGTAGCCATGGCAAATTGAATACCACTTGCTTCAATCGTAAGTACCTTGGTAATCGGGGCGCTGCCGAACAGGCGTGCGAATTCCTTACCAATGTCCAGTGCTAACGCTGTATCCACCTGATGATTCAAAAATGAATCTACCTTCAATACGGTGTCAGATAAAATCTGTCCTTCTTGACGAATACGTTCCTCCAAAGCTTTCATTACGCCGATATCGCTCCTTCTGTAATTGAAAATAGAATAAAACCTGCCAAAAACCAAAAAAGGACAGGCTCACTTGAGTTGTTTCTCAAGTGAAGCCTGTCCTTGGGATTCTCGTCCCTTGACGGATTGGGGCACAAATAAATGTCCGCATTCATCCGAAGCCGATGCGCTATCACTCATAGTCGGATGATTACAGTGGTCATCCGGTAGGAACTTTTGGGCCATATCCCCAATATTATACGAGTCATATGAAATTGATACCTTGTATACTACACCCTCTGGCTGGCGGTTTCAAGACCATTTTTCATATAAACAGCGGCATCTGGAGAGCTTTCCACAATTTGAAAATCGGCAAATCGTATCACCCTCTGTTTAAAGCACATATATGGTAGAAAACAGATATCAAAAAACGTAAAACCACACAAAACAACATTTAATTTTATTTATAATTTTAAAAACAAAAATAAAACCAAAAAATATACTTCCGTTTCTGTTGATTACACAGACAAACGGAAGTAGTATGGAGTTAGTTAAGAATAAAAGGCAGACTCTCAGATTGCCGGGATTTCATCCATGCAAGGAGAATAGATATGAGCAACTATCTTGCTGTTGATATTGGAGCTTCAAGCGGAAGGCTCGTGAGTGCAACTCTACAAGGTGAACAAATTCACTTGCAAGAGCTTCATCGGTTCAACAACTCCTTTTCTGAGAGGAACGGACATGATTACTGGAATATCGACGATCTATTTGATGAGATCATCCAGGGACTGCAAAAAGCCAAACAAAACGGGATTGACTCCTGTACGCTCGGTATTGATACATGGGCTGTAGATTATGTGCTGCTTGATAAGGAGGGTAACCGCATTCATGACGTATACGCTTACCGTGATGCACGCACCCTTCATGCGCCCGACAGGCTGCACCAGCTCATCAGTCGAGAAGATGTATATGAGAAAACAGGCATTCAGGAACTAAACTTTAATACGCTGTATCAACTGTTCGTCCATGATCGGGAACAGCTTGCCCAGGCAGATAAAATATTGATGGTTCCCGATTATCTGTACTACCGCCTAACAGGCATCATGATCAATGAAATGACGAATGCATCCACGATGCAGCTTCTCAACGTGAACACCCGCGAGTTTGATGAAGACCTGCTGTCCCTGCTCCAGCTTCGGCGCGATCAATTTTCGGAGCTTGCCGAGCCTGGACGGGTTCTGGGTTCTCTTTTGCCGGAGCTTGTTCAGAAGTACGATCTTCCAGACTGTCAGATCATTCTTGTGCCCACGCACGACACCGCATCAGCTGTTGCAGGGGTTCCATCACAGCGGCAAGAACCCTGGGCTTATATTAGCAGCGGAACGTGGTCACTACTGGGAATGGAACGATCCGAGGCCTTGAATACCAAGGCAGCCATGCAGGCGAATTACACCAATGAGTGGGGCGCTTACGGTACGTACCGTTTTCTGAAAAATATTATGGGATTATGGATGATTCAGGAGGTGAGAAGAGAAGGTGGCTCCGCGTATAGCTTTGCCGAATTGGCCCAACTGGCTTCAGCAGAGACACCGTTTGCCAGTCTCGTCCTCTGCAACCAGTCCTCATTCTTAAATCCGGATAGTATGACCCTTGAGATTCAGCGATTCTGCGAAGAAACGGGGCAGCCCATCCCACACACACCGGGTGCGCTCGCTCGCTGTATTTTTGACAGTCTGGCCTTAAGCTACCGGGATGCCTTGCATGAGCTACAAAGTTTAACAAACGAAACGGTTACCAAATTGCACGTTGTCGGTGGAGGCGCTAACAACGAATTACTATGCCAGCTAACAGCCGATCTTTTAGAAATTGAGGTTCAGGCAGGACCTTCCGAATCGACGGCCATTGGTAATATTGTCGTGCAATTAATTAGCTCTGGTGCTCTTGGAGATCTCAAAGCTGCTGGCCGAACCATTGCCAGCTCCTTCCCGACTCGGCTATATGAGCCGCAATCGGTGGAAGGCATGGAAGAGCTGCTGGATCGCTGGAAAAATCTCAAGATACAAGCAACATCCCTATTCACACCTCAATAAAGGAGTAAAGCCATGAACGAAGCCATTGAAGCGAGTTATAACGAAGCGAAAAAGTTGTACGCCCGCCACGATATTCAGGTGGATGACGTTTTACGCAAGCTTTCAGACATCAAAATATCTTTACACTGCTGGCAGGGGGACGATGTGCAGGGATTCCTGTTCAAAGATAAACAGCTGAGCGGGGGGATTGCGGTAACAGGCAGCTCGATTGATGAAGCGTTTGGTCTGATTGAAACGATTGAAAAGGCAGCGCAAATTTATATGCTCATTGCTCACCATGATATTCAGCAACGGATTACGGATCAGGAATTGGCCGATCTGGCCAAAGCCTTTAACGTCACTCCAAAAAAAGGAATCCTGAACGTATAAACATAAGGCTAACCTATAGCTAGCTCAGCTATAAAAGCTCCACGGCTTGTTTTCATTAGCCATGGGGCTTTTGTCATCAATCGTGTCGTCACCTTTATGCTGACGGCATAAGGAGCTTTGTTTCGATTTTAAAACCACAAATTCCTATGAATTAACTTGTAATTATACCTTTCTTTATATACAATAAACTCAAAATCCCCTTATCTCCACCAAAGGAGAGGTGACGTGTTATGAAAAGAGTAAAAAATGAAGATCACTTCGACATCGTGGAAGACCATTACTTCACAGCTACCGAACTGGAAAAATCCAGTGCCGTATGGCCAGTCCGACTCGGGATGGATATCTCAAAAACCAGCTGTCATGTAGGCCCTAAGGCTGTGCCCTATTTTTATTTCATTTTTGTACTTGAAGGTCAGGCAGAGTTTATTTATAAGCAGAAGAAGTACCGTGTCCAGAAGTCCGATTTATTCTGCTTCTTTCCGCATCTTGCCCATGAATATTACACGGATCAGGAGCACCCGTTGCAAAAGGTATGGATTGCCTTTGAGGGACCCAAATCTCTGGCGCTATTGGAGCGGATCGGGATTAAGCCTTCTGCCCCTTTTATGGCTAACGCGGTGAGCAAGGAAATTCTCGAGCTTATCTCCCACCTCTTTTCCATTGTAAATGACAGCAGCAGACAGGGCAGCGATCTAGCCCGCTTGATTACACTGCATCAGATTTTCGAGGAGCTGTCCCGGGACAAGTCTGACGTGCTTCGCAGCCTGGTATGCTCCGATTATTGGCTCCAGCAGGGGAAAGATTACATTGATATGCATTACTGTGACCGCATTACCATTGAACAAATTGCCGAGCATGTAGGGGTGGATCGTGCGCATTTTTCACGTAAATTCCATTCTACCTTCCTTATCTCCCCCGCCAAGTATTTGCAAAACCTCAAGATTGACCAAGCCAAAAGATTACTGGAGAAGACGACTTACAACTTGTCGATCATTGCCCAATCCATCGGCTACACCGATATGTCCACCTTTTCCAAGGCATTTAAGAAAACAGCAGGAATTCCGCCACGTGAGTACCGCTTCCGGCATCAATCCCGGCAAGAGATTCGTACCGCCAACGCTTAACTGGAGTTCTGCACCGATACAGGAGAATAACCGAAGGGGAACAACCGTATGTCGGTGGCTCTCCTTTTTTTTATGACCTACTCCTAATTCGCACTTGGTTCTCAGCCCTTTCAACGCTATAATAGGCATCAAACCAACAGGAAAGGTACGTGAACTTAATGCTGCGATTCAATGCGATACGTACGGGCTATCTGCTGGGCATCTCACTGGTACTGGCCGCGATCATTTATTTCTTTGCCTCTAATTGGGGAGGACTGGATCGGACGGTCAAAATTGTGCTGGCTGCTGCGCTTATTGTTCTGTTCTATGGCTTGTCCTTTGTATTTGCACGTCTACGTGCCATTCCCGGTCAACAAGTTTTTCTCTCCAATGTATTTCTGGTGGCTGGCTGTATTGCCTTTGGCGTTTCTGTGGCGTTGTTCGGTCAAATTTATAATTCCCACGCGGACAGTTACGGGTTGTTTTTGATTTGGTCCGTCCCGGCTCTGCTGTTTAGCTGGATTACCCGTTACAATCCTTTTTATGTGCTATCCTATGTCCTGATCCACCTCGGCTTGTGGCTTTATTTTTACCCTACGATGCAAGGCGCATCTTATAGCGAACTGGAATCACTATCTATAGCCGGGGTGTTCGCACTGGTCAATCTCGGATTGTTTCTGTTCATGTTCCTTCGCCGTCTAAGCTCTACACCGCTAAGATATATAAGCTTTATCGTTTTCCATATAGCCTTGCTGACCATGACTAACTCTTTTGCATTTGACGAATATGGGCTCGTCATGAATATACCGTGTATCGCTGTGATTGCTATTGGATTTTATGTATTTATTAAAATTCGACTGAACAAAACGCTGCTGACCTTGAATGCATTGGCGGCCTCTGCCTTTGCTGTCTTTAAATTTATCGAACTGACGGAGGCCTACTTCTCTTCTTTGTTTTTTGTTTTTGGTTTAATTTTTGTGGCGCTGCTGCTGACAGGTAATGTATGGTTTTTCCGTTATTTAAACCGCTTGGGCAAATCGAATGCTGCGAAGCCTCATGCAGACACTCCGGACTTGAGTGCACCGGAGGCTGAAACAGCGGTTCCCGAGGAACGCGGCAGTGAATGGATCAGCAAAGCCGTATCCCGTATGATCAAGGTGGTCGGAGTGCTGATCGGCAGTATATCTCTAATCGGGCTAATTACCATTAGCGCGAATGTAAACCACACTGAATATGTGCTGCTGAGCGTGTCTTTGCTGCTTATGATTTCGATGATCGTTATTCCCGACTCCAAGCTTGATTCTGTCATACGTTATACCTTGCTGACCATCAGCTATATTACAGGCTGGGCAGCCATTCTATGGTCAGATCAGTCGTTACTTTCGTTACTGTTTCTGATCGTTTCTATCGCGGGATGGTTTCGCTCCAGGGAGAAACGGCAGCTATTTTTCGCCTACACCTTTGTGAACCTGAATCTGGCGACCATCTTATTTCAGCAGTTTCAGGAATGGGAGCACTGGAACTGGACCTATGAATTCATTATCTTTTCTCTCTTCCTCGTCAATGCCGTGTTATATGGAATAAGCTACTTTGCATTCAAAGCAGGTTTACGAGAGCATCTCAGGGATAGCTCGTTATTTTTCAGCTTGGTATTCCTGTTTTGGGCGACGTTTTTCGAGGATGTCATCCCACACTCTTATATGCTGATTAACATTTTTTATTTTGTTGTTGTCACAGGGATGGTCTTCGTCTTTATCCGTCTAAAACAAAAATCGGCCGCAACAACAAGTGTGGTGTTCTGGTTTATTTTTATCAGCTTCAAATACTATGACTTATTGTTGACGCTATTGTATAAGTCGTTTACCCTCGCGCTGCTGGGCGTCATTGCACTCGGCATTGCCTGGTGGCTGGATCGCCGGACGCCTCATAGTGGCAAGACAGCGTTCGAGGCGGATCATCACAGCTTTAGCTTTATGCGTTTAAGCCCGCTGCTCATCGCCATCGTTATCGCGCTGCAGTTGGGTATCATCGGCTTTCAAACCGTCAGAAGCGAAAACCTGCTCGCCACAGGTGCTTCCATTAAGCTCAAGCTGGCCCCTGTAGACCCGCGTTCCCTGCTGCAAGGCGATTACGTTATGCTGAATTACGATATTTCTACCCCGCCTCCTTCTTCAAGGACACCTCTTCAGGAGGAAGATTGGATGCGCGGCAAAGTTAAAGTCGTCCTCACGCCGGGTAGCCAAGGGGTATATATCGCTAATCGCCTGTACCAGGATGGTGAAAAGCTTGCCAATCATGAGATTGTCTTGAACGGGCAGTGGAATGGTTCTCGCATTCAGTACGGTATTGAGAATTATTTCATTCCTGAAGGGACCGGACGTACTGTTGAACAGAACGCTCATTACGCTTATATTCGGGTCAGCCGCAATGGTGATGCATTGCTGGAACGTTTGGCGGAAAGCTGACCGGAGACCATGGAGTTTAATGTACTATCGTGTCAAGTGAGATGCTGTCCCGCTGTTAGACAGGCGATACGTCGTTAAGCTAACGGGCAGGTTAGTAGTAATTATAGTAAAATGGGTTGAGGCAGCAAGTTCATTTTTGCAGGACGTACCCACCCGACAAAGGAGTTAGCCCTATCAAAACAACGTAAGATTATTTTTACCATAACCATACTCTATACAATTTTGATTCTTTATTTTATATTTCTCGCCTTCGGTAGAATAGGTGCCGCAGAGCGATCCCTTTCGGTATATTGATTCCATTGTTATATCGGATCACCTTTGTTCGATTTATTACATTGTTCTTTCTGTCGATTATCGTGATGGAAACTATACAGGCACTTTCGTTTCTCGGCAGCTTCGATGTTAACGACGCCATTCAAAACTCATTAGGCGCAGCAGTCGGTTTTGGGGCGTACAAGCTTGGTGTTCGTTCAAAAAACGGTTTGCGCAATATTGTGACAACCGCCATTTCCTGTATGGTTCTTTTATCAGGGGTATAGGGATTGTGTGGGATTGTGGATAAAGCGTTAACCAAAGAAGAAGGTCCCTTTGTGGCGATAAACAAATTGATAGACAGCTCTGGAAATTCATCAACTGGAAAAAAAACGAATAGCTTTAAAATAAGCACTCAAAACGTAAAACCTCGCTATAATATGTATGGCGTCGAAGGTGGAAATTTAGAAACGTTCACGTATACGTATAAAGAGGAGATTATTTTCTCCATGTATTACGGGATACCTGAACAAACGGATTATTCCGGAAGCATCCGTGTTTCCGTCGATGGACGCGAGGTATTGGCCAGCTCTGGAGAGGATCAACGCCGTGATCCGGAACTGTTCCCGGCGATGTTTGAGATTCCTATCGAGGCGGGGAGCGAGCTCACGATAACCATTAAGGGGAACGAAAAAATATGGGATGTTGGGTATAGGAAGATGGAATATTTTTGGAACTGAGTCCATAGATGTGACTCAATTAACGGGATACGATAACCCAATGAAATCACGAAAGCAACCGATCACGTCGATCGGCTGCTTTTGTTCAATGTTTCCCGACGACGATTTGAGCTGTAGTAAAGAGAATTTTTATCGAGGAATAAAGTGTAGTACTTCAATTATAAACGAGGAACTATAGGTCAATAATAATAAGATGTTATTACTGAAAGAAACTTTGACGGGGATCATATGAGCGTAGTTTCGGCACTGTTTGTTGGCCCCATTTCCAAACGGAACTTGGTTCGTTGACTTACCTCCATGTTTGCATCCATATTGTTTCTTAGAAATTTAGAGTAAGTCACCTCCAAGCTAGACGTTCTGACATTAGGTCGCTAGCGTGGAGGGAAAAGTGGGTTACCTCTTTATCAACAGTTTTAAAATTTCAAACTGAATCACCTTGAATTATCCCCTTTATCGACGATATTCCTCTCGTTTCTATAATTCCATTCTCGACCAGATGTTCTATTGTAATGCCTGACAATTCGTTTTCCACGGTCGCTTGCACTTGAGAGTATACTCCATGTAATAAATGAGGCATTTTACTTCCCACCGGACACGTGGGATTTGTATTTTGGTGAATGATAAAAAGTTCTTGATGATCTTCAACAGTAGCACGGTATACATCCAATAGTGTAATGTCATTTGCATTTTTGGCAAGCTGTATCGCTGCATTGGTTCCAAGCGTGGATGTAATAAGACCTGTTTTAGTTAGTTTTCTCATAATTCTGCGA
Source organism: Paenibacillus sp. 1-18 (assembly GCF_000520755.1). NCBI lineage: Bacteria > Bacillati > Bacillota > Bacilli > Caryophanales > Paenibacillaceae > Paenibacillus > Paenibacillus sp. 1-18. The sequence continues at coordinate 1,753 of NZ_ASSB01000132.1, read as the reverse complement.
ATAACTGCCGAATTCGCGTTCACACTCATCGCAAGTAACTCCGATGTGGTTCGTCCGTTTTTATTGAATTCAAGAAAGCATAAGATATGAACGGCTACAGAGAACTGTTGGCTTCGATTTCCCATTTTTGCACGGTCCTTCTTTCTTATTCATGCTTATTTTAGTGTATTGATTTTCAAGAGCCAAATCAAACTAAAAATGTTACAAGAGAATTGACATTTAATTGATGACCTGATATCTTATAAAAAAGTAACAGTAACTGTTACAGATACTATTAAGGAGTGATTTTGATGTTCTATCGTGTAAATGGACTCGATCTTCATGTTGAAGAACAAGGACAAGGAGATACCGCGCTTGTGTTTTTGCACTTTTACGGAGGGTCAACACGAACCTGGAGTAAAATGATTGACGTTTTAAAAGAAGAACACCGTTGTATAGCTTATGACCAACGCGGATGGGGGGGCTCTGATAAGTCTGCTACATCTTATACGATTGAAGACCTGGCTGATGATGCACATGCTCTTATTCAAGAGCTTGGTTTGAAACGTTATGTGCTTGTTGGACATTCCATGGGTGGCAAAGCAGCACAGTTATTGGCCTCGCGTAATCCTTCTGGTTTAGAAGCCTTAATCTTAGTTGCACCATCTCCTCCAAGTCCTCAAAATATGCCACAAGAACTAAGGAATGCAATGGTGCATTTTTATGATAATCGTGAGGGGGCAGAGACTGCTCTTAGTAATCTTGCGTTACTGCCTTTAGAAGAACATATTCGCGAAATGGTGCTTGAAGATATGCAAAACAGTGCACCGTTAGCTCGTGCAGCATGGCCAAAAACTGCCATGCAAGAGGACATATCTGCAGAAGTGAAAAACATCAATGTACCCACACTAGTTCTAGCAGGAGAATCTGATCCCGTGGATCGATTAGAAAGTATGACAAGTGAATTATTGCCACGTATACGTCATGCAGAACTACATGTTATTTCTCAAACCGGCCATCTTTCTCCTTTGGAAGTACCTGATCGCCTCTGTGAGAAAATTTCCGAATTTCTATCCGAGTGATCCTTAAAGTGTTTTAGTCAAGACTTCTAGAGTCTTAGAATCAAGGGATATGGGCTTGGCCTACCTGATAGGAGTGGAATGAATCAGCGCATTTCAGTTCACAGCAGATCATCGATAGATACCTTCCGTTCCTTCGTGATGACTCGGAGGTTAAGTGTAATCTCATTAAACTAACGGGAAACGATAGCACAAAGAAGAACACAGGCTGCCATCGGCAGCCTGTTGAGCTAACGGGCAGTTATGTATGGAAAAATTACTATATAGACACTACACCAGGATCCTGCCGCTGGGATGACATGCAACCAAACTAATGGGAGATATGCTAAATTTTTAGAGTGTCATTAACGTTCTATTTATCCGGATAAACGCCAATCCAAAATTACTAGTGGTATTGGAGTTACAGAACTATTTTTGGTAATATTAAACTATCAGCTGAAATTTATTAAAAGGAACAAAAAAAATGACTAAAAGTAAACTTACTCCCTTTATATTAATTTTTTATATGGGCTGGACAATTAAGGAGCTAACATTTCATCCCAAAATATCTGATTTGGAGCTTTATCTGATATCCTTCTTGATAAAATTGATTTTTTGGATCGGGCTGGTGGTCATTTATTTCATATATATTGATCGAGTAAGGCCGCAACAAATCATCGGCTACTTAAAATTAAAACACAATGTTATCAAGGGAG
>NZ_ASSB01000131.1:0-30544 GCF_000520755.1 Paenibacillus sp. 1-18 | reverse complement strand
TTATTTTTTCTGTCCAACTTAGTGTAGCCGATCCAACTATCATCTATACATTTCAATCCACGCACTCATATAGAGTGCGACACAATATATAATCCTTGCTGGAGTATGTGCAGAAATTATTTCAATCCACGCACTCATATAGAGTGCGACGTTTAACATTTTGCCTTGTAACAATGATACTGCAATTTCAATCCACGCACTCATATAGAGTGCGACTATAAAATACACAATGATAGGGAGAGATTAGGATGAAGAATTTCAATCCACGCACTCATATAGAGTGCGACGTGAAGGCTTGGCCAACAGTGAGGGGATCATTATCAGTATTTCAATCCACGCACTCATATAGAGTGCGACGATCAGTTTATTGCTGACTATCAGGCTAAAATGGCTATTTCAATCCACGCACTCATATAGAGTGCGACAGCGAAAATGCAGTAATTCATACCCTTATGATATCAATTCCACACATTGTCGCAAAAACTGATGCCAAAAAAGCTTGAATCAACCATTGACTTTTACTAAAGGTAATTGATTCAATTGATTTTCGACAATTTTCGAGGTGCGAAGGACCCGGGGTTTTTATGTGAGCTTCACATTCGCACCTTATAAAATAAGTGGACTCTCCATATCGTAAGCCTCTTTGGCCCCTATATGCTCTACTTTCTTTTTGTAGTTATCACCTAAGTTGTAGAAACGCAGGCTGTCTTCCTTTTTGTCTATCAACTCTTCTAATTCATATTTTAAACGGCGGAACTGGGTTGAATCCAAAATACATTCAAATACGGAGTTTTGTACCCTTTGTCCGTGATCAACACACTTTTTCGCAACCTTTGCCAATCTCTTTCTGCCTTCTCTGTCTACTGTACTTACATCATAAGTAATCAATATGAGCAAGTGTTCACACCTACTTCCACAAAAATGGAGGATACTCGTCCAAGTCTCCCCTAATATGCCTGGCCAAGAGCAGAGCCTGTGAATAAGGCACCAATCCCCAGGACATTTTCTCATTCAGGTAAGGATGAATAATCTTGTCCTGCTTCCGTTCCTGCCAGGCCTTCAATACGATTTTCCTCGTATCATCGTCCATCATAACAGCCCCGTTTTCTTTCTTGTAAAATCCTTTGCCGTGAATCAGCTTTTTGTTAATCAGGGACAGCACAAAACGGTCGGCATATACGCCTCGAAGTTCTTCCATCACATCCAGTGCCAAGGAGGCTCTTCCCGGACGATCTCGATGCAAAAAACCTACATACGCATCCAAGCCTACAGCCTCCAGGGCTGATTTCATATCGTTGGACAGCAGTGTATAGGCAAAGGATAACAGAGCGTTCACATTATCTAATGGCGGGCGCTTATGGCGTCCATGGAAATAAAAATTATCTTTTTGCTGTAAGATCAGCTCATCGAAAACAGAATTGTACTGAACCGCCGCCGTACCTTCCAAGCCCCGTAAAATGTCTAGCTCCTCCACTTCACGGACCTGCTTCATGATCTCTGTTAAAGATGTGCTCACCTTCTTCAAGCGATCCGTGTCAATCCGAAGTTGGTGGTCCCTCGTCGCCCGTTCCAAAATCCACTTATGGTTGTAGATCTTACCTGTAATCATATTCCTGGCTACCAGAGCGCTTCTTCTATCATCATCGGAAATCCGATACTGTTCTTTTCTCAGCACTACATTTCCCCGGCTTTCCCCCGTAACTCGTGCCAAAAAACGTCCGCTTCGCGTCATAAAAGTTAAGTCTATATTGCGTGTTGCACAAGCTCCCATTAGGCCTGGACTAACCCCTGAGTAGCCAAAAGTGCAAACCGCCTCCAAATTATGCAAAGGATACCGTGCAAGAATGGACTCTTCTTGTTTAATTACGATATTTTCCCCATCTAGTGACAAGTACGTATCCGGCATGGTCACAAATAATGTGTTCAGTAGTTTTTTCATTCAGCCAGCCTGCTTTCAATAAAGCTCGAAACTGATTTTTTATTCAGTATTTCGGGAACACATATGTTATGTAGTGAGCAGCTCAGGCAGTGTGGTCCCGCTTTGGCTTTAGGTGTATGGTTTCGCTCAAAATAATGCCGCATCTCCTGCAAGCTTGTGCGCACACGCTCCCGGTCAGCCGCCGTGATGATGACCTCTACGCGATGTTTGATCTCGTCGTAATAAAAGTAGCCCTTTGAAATCTCGCATACGAGCATTTCTTCCAGACACATCACTTGTGCGACTAACTGAGCATGATCCGAATCATTTCGTTTCGGTTTACCACGCTTGTATTCAACAGGAAAAGGAAGGTACGTACCTTCCTCCCCTGCAAGCGGAACGCCGAGTGGATCTCGCGCAAACTCTACCACGTCACAGATTCCAGTGATCCCAAGCTCTCTGGAATGTACAGGTAATGCGCGTACGACGAGCTTATCCCCTCTTTTTTCACGAATCATCGGCTGATCCGCTTTTCTGTGCAAATGATTACCCTCAATCGTCCGCACGTTTTCTTCCCATTGCTGCTCTATATGAATTAACGCCCACTGTCTTCTACAGAAATTAAAATGCTGTATACCAGATAGCAGCAAATAATCTTCTTCATTATAGCCCTGCATACTCTTGGACCTCTAAGCCTTCGAGCGGAGTGAGGATGCATTCATAATGTGTATCAAAAGATTTGTCGGCCGCATTTACATTTTCTTTCGGTTTCACTTCCAAAGATCGGTGTACTTTAGCAGATGAGTATTTTCCGAGTTTGGAATTGTGCTCCCACCAATAGACCTTATGTACCTCCATACTACCGTCAGGACGGGCGGAGGATACGTCATTTTCAAACAAGGAAATCAGTGCTTCCCTGATCTTTCCAGCATCTTCGTTGGTAAACCCTGTTTTTTCAGCTAGTTGTGTATTGATGCTTCCCTTGAATACGTACACGCCAAAATCCACACGGTGCTTCATCCCCATCGTGTCGGAACCTTTTTCACTTCCTGGCTCGGAGTTTACACTTTTGGTAATTTGCATGCTGGTAATATCAATAGGAAGAACACTGGTTGCCGTATGTATAGATACAGGACCTCTTATCCCCACAGATACTCCTGCCCCTTTACCCGCCGCTTTGAATGCGAAAACTTGACCAAAACTACGAACATCCATCCACTCCTGACAGGCCATTTTGGCAAACTCCTCGCTTGAACCTTCCTTGCTCTTAAAAATTTTTCCCAGCTCAGGGTTCGCTTCGGCACGTTCTCTTAAACTATGAAAAGAATCCAGTTTCCGATCATTCGATTGAACAAAGATAGATTCGCCCATATCCTGCAGACGATTTCTTATTTTCCGTTTCAGAGCCACATCTGAAATTTCGCCATAACCATCGTAATTTTGCCGCGGGCGATTGCCATTCAGGGGATCTCCATTGGGATTGGCTTTCGCGACAGACAATACAACGGCAAAATCAATTTTATGATCCAGTATAGACATATGATGATTCTCCTTTTCATGTAACCTTTTATTTTAAAAGATTGTTACGACCCACCACTATTCATTCACATGCCTGGGATGTTGTCGTCTTGGTTGTTTTCATCTCCTGCGTTATTGCCCTCATGTCTCTTTTTATCCGTGTTATGATAGATTTCATAGCGCTGGCTGTAAAATCCGAGCAAATACTTCCCAGTTAGCGGTTCGTTATTAAATTCGTCAAACGGGATTTTTGAAGCAACTTCATCAATCATAATGGAATAATAGTTTAGTTGTTTGCCGAATTTAGCTTGGTGTGGCTGCAAGGCATTCTGAATCGTTCTCCAGGTTCTTTCCGGATGCTGTGAAAATACACTCATATAGCGTATGGCATTGGTGGAACGCTTTTTATCCCTATCCTGCCCACTTCGCTCCAGTGCATTTCGTTCCAGTACATCAGCAATGGCCAACAGTCTGCCGAATAAATAGCTGCGATCCCTAATCTCTTCATCTAATGCCACGTTGTATCCCTCCTGTGTGTTAATCAATGCACATGTTATACTCAATGTTTTCTCCCATTCCCATTTGTCCATAGCTAACGGGTTAGAGGCACGGTGAGTAGCACTCCTCACAATATCCTGCGGAACGGGTCGACCATCTACGATACACGGAAGCATTCGTTCCATTAGACCTTTAACGAGTTTATCATTTGCCTTAGGGCCGTATGTCGCGAAAGCAATGTCTTTGGTCGCCGGGGCCCCAAAGAATTGTAATAGCTCACCTTGCTCGTCCTTCTGGTAACGGTGTAACCAGGCACATTTTGAATGCCAATCAATAAGCTTGTCAAAGTACAATTTTTTATCCAAATTCCGATAATACAGAACAGCCATGCGCCCTGTTGTTGCTGAGTCAAGCACTAGAATGTTGACGTTTGCTTTGGACGTCGATTTGACGGCCAGTTTATTGCGATAGCCCGACAGGGCTTTGGCCAGATCAAAAGCAAGCTCCTCGTTCGTATGACTTTTGATTGCTGTCGGCCGGGATGATTCAGGACCAAAACCCATTGCAAAGATGTTGTCATTGTTGGTAAAGCTCAGCACATCCGGGTCATCATTACCCCAGACGAGAAAAACACGATTATCCATAATTTTACCTTGACGATGAATCAGCCATTTTAAGGCATTATGAGCTTTTTGGGATACTTCATAGCTGATGCTTGCTGCTTCATGGCTATCGGCAAACCGTCCTCTGAATGTGAACCCGCTTGTATCATTAGCAGAAATCAGCTTTGCTTTATCTCCGGAATTTCTGATTTTGTTTGCATGCTTGTCTGTGCTCGGGAGTTGCTTTCCGGTGACATAACAAATGTCTTCTTCACCCAGCAACTGACTGTAGTAACTAATAAATGAATCATATAGTTCTGCATCCAGCCAAATTTTAGTTAACGCTTTATCTGGTGAATATACATTAAAACGAATAAAAGCACTCTCCAGTTCACCGGGAACTGCCGTAAATATACGTGGTTTTTCCCCAGGTGAACGCTCATACTTCTTATCCCACTTGGTTATTAGCTGTTGATTCTCATCAAGGTATAAAATAGAATGATCAGATAAATCCTTAATCAGTTGGCGCTTGCTAAGATAACGATAGATGCTTTTCAGCTTGGGAGTGGCATATTCTGAATTAGCCCACCCTTCTAACTGCTGAATGTAAGTCGCAAAGGGCTCTTCTTTTTTGACTTTTCCCCCATATGCGACAAAATCTCCGGCCACATAACTTAATTTATCGTGCAGCGGATAAGGCGCTACGACAGAGCCAGCCCGACTGGCCGATTTCTCTGTGCAAGGAATTAATGTGCTAAACTCGTCCTTGTCCAGCACTCTGGCTGAATGAAAATCACCTTGTTCCGTAATTTCCACTTCAATTTGTGCATTTTGAGTTGTATGAGAGATGGGCAACAGCGTGTATTCACGACCGTCACGCTTTTTCTCGGGCACACCCACACGGCCAAGATTCGATTTATATGTTTCATATAAATTTAGCAGCCAGCTCATTTCATGCCCCACCCCTCCCACTCTGCAAGCAGCTCATCAGCGGACTGTACATTATTTTCATCAAACCGTTTGGGCTGCATCTCTGCTATGACGCGAACTTGTGGGCATTTCTCCGGTGGAATAAATTCAATAACTCCATCCTTCATCACCGGATTCCACAAGCGTACCTCCAGCTGATTCCTGCCTGTCTCATCCGGGTAGTTAATACCGTGTACCATGTTTCCTAGATGAATCTCGCCATAACTATCATAGAAACCGGGTGCTTCACCAAAAACACAAGGCTCCACATAAGCTTGGCATTCTCGTGTACCGAGGAAAATATCTCTGCGTCCACCCGCAAGCAACGAGCGTTTGAGGATGTTATGATGCTTGTTTTCATTACGGTCATATTCCATCTCGGGACGATGCAGATTAAAAATAAAATGGGCTTGAACCTCATAGCAAGGATCTTTGAGATAAGTATAATTAGCAAGCGTATTACCGCCGCCATATTCAATGGGCCGAATCCCCTTGGATTCCATTCGGATTGCGTTTAGAATACGAACCTTGTCTATAACCATCGTAATCGTAGGCTTCCAATAAATACTTTCTACGATCCCTTTTAATGCCTGATAGGTTGGGACACTGTATGTTAGTTTCTCCCCCCCCAGTTTGGTTAGCGGGTCTGTGAACAGCGCATAATCTCCATACACTCTAAATTCAATTGAATTTCTCAACTGGTAGCTTCCTCCTTTCAAGGTCTTTTTTCTAAATATAATACCAGAATATTACTTTCGGCATATTCAGTCAACGCAAAAAACAAGCCCTAAGTCCCAGATGAAAGCTTTCTTAAATAAAAAATCCACCATGCGGACTATCATTTTCAAGGTTAAGCCCATAAGAATCATGATAGGCCCCCTCGGTCAAAGCCAATATTTTACCATCCAGAAAAGAAACCAGCGCCTTATTCTGATCCAATTGTTCTTTCTCATAATGGAATATATTAATGGTGAATTGCTGCGCTCTGCGCAGTAGGCTTGTTAGATCCTCTATGCTTTGCTGTCCATTTAGATCAGCGATGATCTCCTTTCCTTCTTTGTCTCCATCCCCATATGGAACAATAATGGCAGTCGTATGATCCTCAATGACTTGAAAATGTTCTGCTGCTGTCTTATAGCAATTCGCTAAGAATAAGGGAAGAATTGTACCTTTTTCATCGTAATAAGAACGATAATACGTATTCTCTCTGCGGTTAGCAGATAATAGTTCAGTCATGTTTCTTCTTAGCTGAGGTATAAAGTAATTCAAGTCTGTTTCCAGCTCGGTATAATATTTTTTAAAATATATTTCCATGGCCTGTGCAGATAATACGTTACCACCGTAGCAGGTTTCGTCACGTTTTAAGTCAATGAACATTTTCCTGGTTATCTCTTTACCGATTTTGATTTCTTTGAGACGCTTGAGATCTTCTTCTTCATGATCAATGACATACACCTGCTTCGTTCCATCTCTTCCATGGCGATTACATCGACCTGCTGCCTGAGCAATGGAATCCAGACCAGCCAAGGATCGAATGACACAATCAAAGCTAATATCCACTCCCGCCTCGATGAGTTGTGTGCTAATACAAACGACAGGTTTTTTATGCTCCAGATGTTGTTTTACTTCCTCCAATATGCGATTGCGATGAGCCGGACACATGGAGGTACTTAAATGGTAAACCGGGATGGTACCGTTTCCTTCTGTTAATCGGTGATATAGATTTTTGACCACTGCTTTTGTATTGAGAATAACGAGTATGCTTGATTCATCGGCAAGTATTTGCTCAACAAAATTGGCAAGTTTCTCGGTATCCAAAGTATCATCCGTCGCCTTATCAACAATTTCAACCCGCTTAAACTTTTCGATAACATGATCGAGATCATGTACCATTTCGGTATCCGGTTCAATGTCCAGCTTGTTGTGTACAAAATCCAATTCCGGTTGGGTAGCGGTGCAAAGAACAATGCTTGAAGAGGCATATGTTTTCAGAAAATTCAGCGCTTGATTAAACAAAGAAATACAGTGTGTGGGAACTTTTTGGACTTCATCAAAAATAATGACGGACTCACTCAAATTGTGAAGTCTACGGATATTTCTGCTGCCATCTGCGTAAAACACATTTAAAAATTGCACCATAGTCGTGAAAATGATTGGCGAATCCCAATTATCCTTAGCCAGCTTTAATTTTTGATGCGTATTCACAACAACATCTTCAAGCTCATGATCCTCACCATCTATGTTCTCTACTTCGTTCATGACCACATTGGAATGATGCTCCAGAAGGTTAGCGTCATCCCGTATAATTTCACGAACCTCCTGAGCGTTTTGTTCGATAATCGTTGTGAATGGAACGACGTAGATGATATGCTTCTTTTCAAATGTGACTGCATGCTTTAGGGCATAACGCAGACTGGCCAGCGTTTTTCCACCCCCTGTAGGTATGGAAAGTGTATGTATCCCGGAAGGCTTGTCTGCAAATTGCTCACATTGCTCGGACATTTGTTTTCTAAGCAGATTAATGGTTGTGTCGGCGTTCTCTCCTGATTGCAGATCGTTAATACGCTCCATTAGTCTTTCGTAATACGTTTGAAATAGCTGTTGGCGATTCATCGGTGCTTTGCTGTTCTTCTCGTTTTTAGCATTATTTTCTTCAAAACAACGGGTATTCGTGCGATCGGCATCAATCAAAGCACTGAAAACAAACTTGGATAAGAACATCATTTTGAGTTCAATGTCTGTCTTATCCTCTCGTTTCATATAATGAGCCAACTCGGTTCCAGCTTGATTCACATATCGAAGAAATGCAGATTTCTCCATCACCTGTTCATAAAAAAGGGAGACTGCATGATCAAATTCCTCTAATTCGCGGTCACGCACCCGATCCAAAAATTTTGATTCCAGGGTAGGATCTAAAAAATCCTGTAAATAGGCATGGTGTGAAATAATCGCATTCCCTACAACTTCGGATAATAAAGCTTTGTTCATGAAATCCTGCTGATCAAATGCCCCCTGAGGCTGGATATGAAAGAGTTTGTACAACAACTTCCCACCAGCGGTAGAATGATCCACGCTTCCTCGTTTCGGTGGATTGTCAGGATTTTGTACGGCTAAACGTATGTAATGCTGGAATTCTTCTGTGTATTTCCCCAAGTCATGCAGCATACCAGCGAGTCCGGTAATATGTCGTATGCCTATTTTATCACCAAAGGCCTCTGCTAATTGTCGAGTTTCCAATAGATGTTCAGCAACCGTCTGAATCACTTGGTCACTTTCCCGTATGTGGGCGATATACTCCATTTTTTCACTCCTTTAATTTCGGCCTATATGAGTCTATACATTCCACTGAATGAGTCTCTTGAACTAAGACTTATTTACTTTTTTCGACATTGATTTACATTTTCCTCCCAAACAAATTATTTTAGAGAAAAATTCAATATTTTGAGCGAATCAAGCACTCATAAAAAAATCCCCAGAGCTCTTTCTCTGAGGATTCTTGACATACACCAAAATTAAATATTTTAAGTTCGAATTACACTTACAAAATGAGTTTTAAAATACATCTTCATGTGGAGTGGACATGGATTGCCAGTTACATGCAACCCGCGCCCCGATTTTAACCCACGCACTCATATAGAGTGCGACCCTTGATACATCTGCGCCAGCGTAGACATGTTAATTTCAATCCACGCACTCATATAGAGTGCGACGCAGACCTGGCCCAACCTCACCTGTATCCTCGTCAAATTTCAATCCACGCACTCATATAGAGTGCGACAGTAACAGGCGTTTGTACTGATTCTACTGGTACCGATTTCAATCCACGCACTCATATAGAGTGCGACGATTCGTTCCAGCCGTTGAGACTTGTCCAAATTATTTCAATCCACGCACTCATATAGAGTGCGACGGCGTTTTGCTCTTATATTTTTGAGCTAAAGGCATATTTCAATCCACGCACTCATATAGAGTGCGACTGAACAACAATGTTCGGAATATTCAACAAGGAAGCGATTTCAATCCACGCACTCATATAGAGTGCGACCTAATATAATAAAACTATCGAAAGGAGGGCACTGGATATTTCAATCCACGCACTCATATAGAGTGCGACTCAATGCCGTTGCTGATGCTGAGGCATACCGGATTATTTCAATCCACGCACTCATATAGAGTGCGACTTAATAGGGCATGTAAATGCGTACAGGAAGAAAGCATTTCAATCCACGCACTCATATAGAGTGCGACGGCTGTTCGTAAAGACAAAATTTTGATCTTTAATATTTCAATCCACGCACTCATATAGAGTGCGACGTCGTGTGGATAGTGCTGGTGAGTATCTAATATGATTTCAATCCACGCACTCATATAGAGTGCGACTTTATCTGGATGACATTATAAAACAAGTAAACAATTTCAATCCACGCACTCATATAGAGTGCGACCTGGGCAAGCCAGGGCGAAAAAAGAAAATAGGATAGGAATTTCAATCCACGCACTCATATAGAGTGCGACTTTTTAGGCAAGCTTGCCAGCGAGGAAGAAATGCGATTTCAATCCACGCACTCATATAGAGTGCGACCAAAGCTCGTTGTTTTATAGGCAGCGGCATCAGCATTTCAATCCACGCACTCATATAGAGTGCGACCCTGGACAAAAATGCAGGCACTTTATAAAGAGGGATCTATTTCAATCCACGCACTCATATAGAGTGCGACGCAAGTACTATAACCGTCGACATAGCGCATGGCAATTTCAATCCACGCACTCATATAGAGTGCGACAGCGAAAATGTACCCAATTGATCCAGAAAAGATATCAATTCTGTACATTTTCATAAAAACGATACCAAAAAAGCTTGAATCTAGGATTGACTTTTATCAATGAAGGCTGATTTGGTTCTTTTTCGACAAGTTTCGAGGTGCGAAGGATCTAGGGATTTTATGTGAGCTTCACATTCGCACCAAACAATAGAGAGAAAATTCGCTTTATCTTCCTTTATACATATACCATAAATAAGCATCATAACCAAGACCATACACTCAAACACCATTCATCATTTTTTTATCACCAAAAATCCATCAGCGCTAAAACAATAAGGATTCCGCCCCATCAATCACAATTTGTGCGCCAGTAATGTGACGCGAATGATCAGAGGCCAAAAAGGTGACTAAATCAGCTACCTGCTCGGGTTGACCCGGCCCATTAGCCAACGGCTGCCCTCCTTCGGGAAACTTTACAGGGATGGTAATCTGCTTTAACCTTTCCGATTTCTCCGTTGTTTCATCAATATTGGTCGAAATGGCACCCGGATAGATGACATTGACACGGATACGGAATTTGGCAAGCTCCAGTGCAGCCATTTTAGCAAACCCGGTTTGACCTGCCTTCGAAGTGCTGTAAGCAGACATCCCAAAGCTGGTAAAACGCTGATTTCCATTAATGGAGCTGGTAATGATAATGCTGCCGCCCCCGTTCTTTTTCAAGTGGGGTACCGTGTACTTCACCGTCAGAAAGGTACCATCCAGATTTGTAGATAATGTTTGCCGCCAATCCTCAATGCTCAAATCCTCAATCGGTCCAACTACTCCGTTAATTCCGGCATTGGCAAAAACGATGTGCAGCCCGCCAAACAATTCTACGGCTTCCAAAACTGCTTTTTCCACACGCACCGGATCGGCAATATCCACATCAAAAGCCCGTGCCGAGCCTTCACGTATAGCATTAATCTCTTTTTCTGTCTCCAAAATCCGCTCATTACTTACGTCAAAGAGGGCGACATTCGCTCCTTCTCTCGCCATTTGAATGGCCGTTGCCTTGCCAATACCAGAACCAGCCCCCGTGATTAGAGCCGTTTTGCCTTCAAAGCGCGCATTCCCTGCAGATGTGTAGCTCATATGTATCTCTCCCTTCAGTTTCCTGTATAATCACAAGATTACCCAAAAGGGGATACTTTATAATCACCATTTTTACGCGTTTTTTGCTATTCCTTTGCAATATGGAGGAAAAGAACGAATATTACGCGAATTAGCGCATCTTTTCTTCTTGTATCTCGATTGCATTCCAAATCTATCTTAACTGTTTGTTTTTTGTATGTATGCATCAAAAAAGGACGTCCTACAGCCATTGGCATGGATGCAAGCGTCCTTTTGCTCTTTCATTTACCACTGCAACTCAATAAATGCAGCATCATCATCAAGTCCCCCGGTATGGGATGCATCCAGCAATACTTGTATCTGCTCATCAGGGACAGGCTCGCAAATAGGGTCCAAATCGGATAAACCGTCACTATATACCTGTAGTCTCATCGGCATATCTGCGGGTATGCTTCTTTCGTACCAATGAGGCTTACCTCCGATCGGTCCACGGCTTGTGGACCAGCGCTCTGCTGTAGAGAAGGTATGAGCAAACAGATCGCTGATTTCCTCCGCATCGTTCCATAGTCGCAAGCGTGAATCTCCCTGCCAGGCAAGTCTAAGACGCCCACGCGCACCGCGCTTCGGCAGTTCGATTTTACCGCAAATATACATGGACTGGCTTCCCTGGCGACGTTTATCCTCCAATACCGAACGCATCAAGCCTGATTCGTGATTCAAAGGCTGCCGATCCAGTTCCACCGTAGCTGTATCCGCCAAGCGTTCGAGATACATCCTCAATTGTTCAGCAGACAGATCTCGTCCCTCTTCCAGCCAATCCAGTAAAGAAGAGCCCAAATAACGGGCTGCAAAATCTCCTCGATAACTGAGCCCGACACCGTCACAAAGGACAAAGCAACAGACGGTTTTATGAATACGCACTGCGGCAAAATCCTGTCCGCTTTCCCCCATGCTGGCAGATTCGGCAGACCTTCCATAGCCATAACGACACTTAAAACGACTGTGATGAGATGATAAAGGCTGATCGCCGGTCTGAGAGCTTATATAATCAAAATGCTGAGCCAGCCTTGCATTCATTCCCTTTCTTTTGCTCGCGGGGAGCAGGGACAGCAGTGGATTCATGCTCTTACCTCCTTACCGTACAGGCGTTGCGGCCGACATTTGAAAACCGATGGACACCAGTTCCGCACAGGTTCCAGGCAACATCATAATCGCCCCTTCACCCAGCTGATAATCTGCCTCAAACAGCATTTCCCGATAGCTTTCAGGGAGTACAGAAGACATATTACGCAATTTCACAGCATGCTCATCCTGCAGCGGTGTAGTGTGCGTCAAGCCTTTCCAGCGACGAGGGTCCTGAATAGGTGTCTCCAGCAGTCTGTCAGATAAAAATATATTTTCTACCAGCACATTGCCATCCGGTACGCTCATGCTCATAATGCGCTTGGCAATCGGCTCCGGATCATCGCCTGTAGATACCCCATCTGTCATATGGCAAACCAAAGGAGCAGGACAATCCTGCATCCCTGGCAGCTCCGCCTGTAAAATACGCTCGGCTTGCAAGAAAGCCTTTGCCGAATCTGAAAACCGTTTGGGCGTCAAATCAGGCAACGAACCAATGGCCGCAATTTCATCAATCCCTTTTACACCGTTCAACAGATCATACACATCATCACTGTAAGCCAAAATCGCAATCCGATAGCGTGCAGTCAGACGATTTCCTTTGGTTGAACGGAAAACCATCTGCCGAATCGCCAGCGATATAGCCTCATACACAACGTCAATACGCCGTCGCCCTTCCATCAGCATGTTCATCGACGCGCTGATGTCAATCAGGTAAATGATCAGGGCGGGGGTACGTTGTGAAGCCTGTATTGTATAATTCATGGTTTGTACATGCTCCCCTCAGTTACCTTGTATCTCTATCTATCAGCCTATCTATCATGAATAGTTCAAAATTAAATTTTAGGCAGTCTAAAATTCGTATCGCTTAAAAAGTTATAGATAGAAGAAGCCCGATATCCTACTTCACCTACCTTACGATAATAGGATGGATTACTATCGTATAATGCTCTAAAACGATTGGCAAAGCTCTTTGCCTTCGCCGTGCTCCCCCCCTCCTGGGAGGCATAAGCCTTGTTATACAGCGAAATAAGCTGGAGAACATTCTCCTTGTTACGGGCATGCATGGACGCTTCTTGCTTGTGTGCTGCCTCAGCTGCCGCCTTACGCGCTGCCTCTTCCTGGGCTGCACGGGCTTCCTGGTCCTTTTTCCAGGCCAAATACTTTTCATACTTTGCCTGCTGATCATATGCTTTTTGCTTGGCCAGCTTGGCAGCCGCCTGCTTATCCTTTTCCTTTTGGGCAAGATAAGCTTCATATTTGATCTGCTGATCAATAAGAGCCTGTTGTTTTTTCTGCTCTTCCTGCTGCTTTTGGGTAAGAGCCTGTTGCTTTGCCTGTTGTTTGGCCTGCTCCTCCGCTTCCTGCCGCTGCTTCTCAGCCAACACCTTTTGAGCGGCCTCCTGTTCTGCAGCCAGCTTGGCTTGTGCCGCCTTCTTGGCTTCTTCCTGTTTAGCTGCCTCAATTTGCCGTTGATTGGACTGATCCGCAAGAATCTTAACGGTTGGAATTCCAGCCGCTAAGAGAACGACCGCAGCCGCTGTCGATGCGATAAACGTTTTCGAGCGGTACCAAGCTGCCGATTTTTCAGGCTGCTCTGGTGTCATAGGATTTAACTGCTCCTCCAGCCCTGTAATAGCAGCCGATACCTCGACATGCAGAGGACTGCCGTCTTCTACAAAATGATACAACGACCGATATACTTCCAGTGCTGCAGCAGGCTTGTTTTGCTGCTCCAGATCACGGGCCTGTCGGAACAGCTTGTCCGTTACCCCACGCTGCCCCTGCTCCTCAGCGGCCTGATTAAGCAGCGCAGCCTGCTCAGCTTCGGGCGGTGCAACTAAAGAGGATGCTGGCTGAAAGGAAGAACTACCTACGGCGGCTTGTGCAGTTTCTGTCCCTTCAAGCTCCGTCGCTTCCACTTCAACAGGAATTTCCTGTTCAGTAATGCCATTAAGCACAACCAGCCATTCGCCAAAGGTAGGGCAACTGCTTAAATCCTGACTATCCCAGGCACGACTGAACAGCTCTACCACCTTGCTTCCCCAGCGGGATTCCAACGATTTTCGTAAAATAAAATATCGTTCGCAAGGTGTCTGCATTTCGTGCTGGTCAAAATAGCTTTCACCCCACGCTTTATCTACGATTACACGGTCAGACCAGCCCAGCATTTCTCCAATAATAATGGCCCCTGCAAAACGGTCTGCGTATGCGCTCCATAACCCGCTGTGAACGGTACGGTGTGCGGCATATCCTGGTGAACCTGCCAACAGAGCGTCTGGACGATCCATTTTGGTACTATACATTTGCTCCACGTCCACCAATTCTACAGCTGACGTGCCTTCAGGCAGTTCCACTTCAGAAAAAAACGGAAGCATGACATTTGGCGCTGATAAATCACAGTGCGCCAGTCCTTTTTGCTCCATAGCCGAACCAATCCCTGCCAGTGCTCTGGCTAAAGCCAGACTATCGGAAGCCTCAAGCTGACGTTGATCTGTGAGGCAATCGAACCACGTCGTGCCATGAACCCATGGCATCAGTACCGCATACAGCAAATCAGGCTGCTCGGCGATCAGACTTCCGTTTCTTTCTGGAGTGAGCACATCACGCTTGCACACCTGCAAACCGGGAATATCCCCGTATGCATCCATATGCTCAGATTGATAAACCATAGCCGGGATACGGAACTTCGGAAAAAACACTTTAAGGGCTTTAGCCTCATGTGGCGCTCCACTTTTAGCATTCAACTGATATACAATGCCTTGGCGCCCCGCTTGAGCATAGGCCAAACCGGGTGCAACTGGATGTCGTCCAACCACATAAGCTGTGCCATTTATGATCAATTCGTCTCCCGGATTCGGTTGAAAAGACATGAAACATCCCTCTCCTTATATCGTTCAGTATGCTAGTTTCCTCACTTTATTATAAACATCTGTGGATGGCAAGAAAACCGGGTGTCCTAAGATCGCCCGGTTTTCTTAAAATATTAAGAAAGTATACGTTTGACGTTATCCTCTGTTCTTATATTTATCTCAGAAATGGATATCATCCTGGTAAAGGACAGCCAAACCGTTTCTACTTGGAACCATCTATACTAAACCGTGAGGAATGGTTCACATATTGCTTCTTCATAGAGTGGTAAAGTTATAGAGAAATGCCTGGCTGGCAGCTTACTTCGCTTGGTCAACCGTACGGAATTTGTTAGCGATAGCCGTCAATTCCTGGCTGATGCTATTCAAAGTCGTTACGAAAGCTTGCATTTGTTTGCTAGCTTCCTGAAACTCTTGGAAGAAACGTTGCTTGGTCATACCTTCCCATTGACCTTCCATACCTGAGATGGACTGTGTCAGACTGGAAACGATTTGCTGGCTTTGCTCACCGCTTTGTTTAAATTGGTTAGCCACCTGATCAACCTGTTCTGGTGTAATTAAAATGCGTCCTGCCATTTTTATGAGTCCTCCTTGATGATAAAAAATTTTTATTGTTTAACTGGTTCAAATTGTACTATGGTTATTGAATTCCCTACAAAAGGCAAAGGTCCTAAATGCAATTATCCCACTTTTTAACTATATAACAGCATCTAACAGTACGATACTGACAAAACAACACCTAATAAGTCCCAAAAAGCCGGGAATAATGATATTATTCATTCGAACCTCGCAATCGAACAAGATCATCACGGAATTAAACCTGCTATGCGACAGGTTGATCTCTCACTACAGACGGGTCCGTAAAATACCAATCCTGTGGGCTGCCAGAGGATGCCTGCTCCAGAATATCCTGATTCAGTGTTCCTACATCCGAAGACGGTATGCCGGTAATGGCATGTACGACAGACTGCGGGTTTGAAATCAGACCGCTTCCTTCCGAAGTTTGCCCGGGCAAAATAGACGGGGATTGCTGATTCGACCAATCGAGCATCGTGACAGGTCGTCCCAATGACTGACTGGCAAATGACAGTATTGTTTGATAGTTGTGGTCAACAGACTGAAACTCCTCTGCCTTTCGGTTCAGTTGTGCACCTGATGTATGGAGGTAAGCATGAATCTGCTCCGACATTCGCTTGGCCTGCATCCAATGATCCAAGACCGTCTCACGTGCAGATACATCCCAATCCAGCGATTGTAACGCCTGCTCCAAACCTGCTGTTAACTGTTGAATTTGCTCCGCCGCATGCTGTAGCTGCCCGCTAAGCCCCCGAAGCACATCCGGTTCAACTCGAATGCGCATATCCATCACCCTCCTTCTGTCGCTTCTTCAGTTACTGTCGACTGTCTCAGCCAATTTAATAATAAATCCACAAACTGATCCCTCGAAGTCATAGCCGCAATAAGCCAGTCTCCATTACCATTAGAGCTCATACGAAATATCCAGCTCATTG
The DNA here is from genome assembly GCF_000520755.1 of Paenibacillus sp. 1-18. Classification (NCBI taxonomy): domain Bacteria; kingdom Bacillati; phylum Bacillota; class Bacilli; order Caryophanales; family Paenibacillaceae; genus Paenibacillus; species Paenibacillus sp. 1-18. The sequence continues at coordinate 13,660 of NZ_ASSB01000131.1, read as the reverse complement.
CAGGACACAGGACAAAAGCTGCCCGTTGTGATTCCCACTCTCTGCCGTTCCAAACCAGCAATTGCAGCTCTCCTTCAGCTACTCGAGAGCTTAAAGACTGAGCCAGCTTGGCAGCCCCCTCCGCATCTCCGCTAGCTTCGGTCAGTTTACTGCTGATTAGAGACACATTCTCTCCTTCAGATTGCTTATAAATTTCATTAAATGCCTGCTTGGAGAACATGAGCGCAGGAGATTCAGGCACAAGCCGATCGACCCAGCCCATTTCATCAATCAATGATTCACATGCCTTTTCCACATTACCCAGATCGTACAGGCGATACTCATCGGGTTCATCAGTGGATTTCACAAGCTCCACCACACGCTCGTTCGTACAATGAAGGTAGCCTTCAAACCGCTTGCCTCCCCGTGTATAGCGTATGCGGCAAGCCCTGTTGGATAATCCGGCGATAGCAACCCTCGAAAAAACAGTAGGGGGCATTGCCAACTCTTTGCCCTTATCTACCCGTTTTAGATAACCCTTTTCCAGAAGAGCAGCTTTTACCTGTTCCCACTCTTCTGCCAACTCCTCCGCTAGATAGCCCTTAAACGGATCTTCCACCCCAAGCAATCTGTCAGAACCCAGCACGCCTGCCAGAAAAAACAGTTCCTTCGACTTGAGGGTTATTAACTTCTGCTTGGAAGCTTGAAACGTTAACATTATGAGCCACCTCCCTTCAAACTACAACATGCCATCGGTCACGAATTTTCGTTATCCAATCCTCACAGCTCACTTGCTCTGAGAAAGGAATTGCCGCTTTTATCCTGGTAAATTTGCGCCGTACGTAGTATCCCTGTCCAGGCGGCAGGACTTTTAGGCCACCGGCAGCGGCATTCGCTTCCGAATAGGGGATACGAAAGAACGATAAATCATTCGAATCCAGCGTTCCAAAAAGCGCACCGCTTTGACTTGCTTTGACATCATTGAACCAGTCTACCCCAAAGGTTGGGAAATCAGATGGCACACCCGATAGCACGACATGCACATTACGATCACGTCCCAACCGTACAATGGCGGAGAGCTGATCCTTTATTATAAAATCGTTCAGCTGTTTACTTAACATATCCGCATCATCAATAACCAGCAGTAATTCAGGATCATTTCCATCCTTGCTCCGCTGTTGAACAATATCATGCACTTGCTGTACCAGAGGCCCGATTTCTTCTTCGCTTTCGGCCGCAGCCTTGACATGAGGAAGATGCCGCAACCGCGATAATCCACCGCCCCCATAACGGGTGTCAAGCGTATAGACTTCCAGCTGTCCTGGTGAGGTGTAATAAGCCAATGATAGAATCCAGCTCATCAGGAAGGATGTTTTTCCTCCCTCCATAGGACTGCCGACAATAAAATTAGGCCCCTCTTTCAGATTCAGGAGGAAAGGCTCAAGATCGTCACTCTGTAGACCTACAGGCACCTCATAAGGGAGCGCACCGGAAGGCCCGCTTGTCCGATCCCACTGCTGTAACAGTTCCGCCAGAGGAATACGCTCAGGCAACGGGAGAATGGCTGGTGCGTGCGCACCCTTCCATTCCTGTACAATGCTCGCGATATTGCGGCGCAGCCGTGCCGATCGTTGCGTTTCATCTTCTCCCGGTGAAGGCAAAGCGGTCTGGAACTCAAGTGGTGGAATATGCCCTTTTACCAGGGCACGGCCCGGAATTAAAGGTCCTGGCGTTTTCGCCGGTCGTCCTACCGCGTAATAATAATCACTCGGGTCAGACAATTCAAAAGAAACAGCATTCGGAATGTTACTGCGGAATTTCTCAAACACATCCGTAATCCGATTGGCAGTGATGATGAACGTGATACCCAAACTGCCACCTTCACGCAAAAGTGATTCCAGCAGTTCATTTTCATCCGGATAAGCATTACGGAAATTAAGGTAGCCATCAATAGCTACGACAATTTGCGGTACATCCTCGACCGTAGAACGACGATACGAGCTTATCGTTTTGACGCCAGCTTCGGAAATCATTTCCTTGCGTAAAGCAACCAGCTTGAACAGATAACGGAACAACCGCTTGATCCGGTCGTCCTCCTCTGCCATCATAACAGCACCGATTTGCGGAAGGTCCCCAAAGTCGCGCATCGTCCGACCCATGTCAATGATATAACCGTTCCACCGGTTCGCATCAAAGCGCTGAGCTGTCGACATCAGCAGCGTCTGTAAAAAGGTCGTTTTCCCCATGCCCGGCATGCCGTACACCGCCCAATGGCCATGATCCAGTGCTGCATAAATCGACTCCTGGCGCTGATTCGGCAAATCGTCGACCAGTCCGATGAGCGCCTTTAGCTCCTCTGGAGCTGATGCACTATCCGTTTGTGTACATGGGGACAAATGAGTTAAATCAAGCAATTCAGGCAATGGCGGCAGCCATGGTCCCTGAAGCCGCTCAATTCCTGCTTTAGCAGCCTCATTTGCAATATAATCAATGAAGATTTGAAGCTGCTTGGGAGCCTCTTCTCCCTTTAAGCCTGAGCTTGCACGTTCGCCGCCCGTCAATAGCGCTTCACGTTTCCCGTTCAGTCTCACTTCATGTACAGGCAGTGCAGAAGAAATATCGCTGTTGCCTATATACGGTGCCCCGCTCCAGGCAAACTGCATCTCTTCAAACACCTCGTCGCTGCCGACTTGAAAATACCCTCGTCCCGGCTTGGTAATCCACGCCGCATTCGGTATTTTCAGCATATCACGGCTATCGCCTTCGCTCTGCACCCGAAGACAGATACGGAATCTGGAGTTACTCCAGATTTTATCATCAACGACCCCGGCGGGCTTTTGGGTTGCCAAGATCAGATGGACACCCAACGTCCGCCCAATCGCTGCAATACTGATTAGCTCGTCCATAAATTCTGGCTGATCCCGTTTTAGTTGTGCAAATTCATCAATAATAATAACCAGATGAGGCAGCGGCTGTTCGTGCCGCTGCCGGAGTAATCTATAATACTCATCAATATGCTGTAAATTGCCTGCATCGTTCAATATTTTCTGTCGACGAACCAGTTCTGCCTTGAGAGATATTTTGGCACGTTCGATCAAGTTATTGTCCAAATTCGTAATCGTACCCACAACATGCGGCAGGTTGACGAACGTATTGGACATGCCGCCGCCCTTGTAGTCGATCAGCATAAAAGCAAGATCATGCGGGTGAAACTCAGCCGCAAGCGAGGCCACGATAGACTGAATAACCTCACTCTTCCCTGAACCCGTCGTCCCTGCGATCAGACCGTGGGGGCCATGTCCCTGACGTTCTATTTTATCATGTAGATTAATCATAATCTTCTTGCCGCCTGCTCGCACACCCATCGGTACGGGTAAAGTATCAGGGTGACGGTTGCGCCGCCACCGCTCTGTTACATCCAGTTCCTCCACATCCGCTACGCTCATCATATCAAACAAAGGCAGTACAGACGGAATATCCGAAGCCGAGGAGCGCTTCAAGCGAATAGGAGCCATATACCGTGCCAATGCATCAGCTTCCTCTTTGGACAAACGATCCGGCTTAAAACTCTGTTGTTCAACCTCTGCCGATTCTGATTTACGGGCATATACTCCCTGCTCCTTGGAAGCCTCCACAATCAGCTGACACTGCATCGGCAATGCTTCCTTACGGGAAGCCAGCACGATCGTGCATGCATCAATGGCCCGTCCGTCCTCCAGTAATAATGGAAGCAAGGGCTCTTCCTCAATGAGCTGACTGTCGGACAAAACAATCACATAGCAAGGGACTTCCATCCCTTTACCGTGACGCTCGCTGCGATTGTTTTTACGGCGGTTCAGCCTGGCAAACAGAAAATCAGCTAATTGATGGGCGCTGCTGCTACGGTCTGACATCATCCGCTGGGTTCTGTCATCATCCCACACATGCGGAAGCCAGCGCATCCAGGCCCATTCACTTTCCTCCCGCTCATCATAAAAGGATGCGATCTTCACTTCATCCGGCGAGTGACGCACAGCCACCTGCGCCAGAATCACTCTTAAGGCAGCAAGAGTGTGCTCTCGCTCACCGACCAGTCCTACCACTTTGGATTGAAACAACGGTAATGCGATGGAAGCAGCATCCACCAGACGGAACTCTTCCTCCAGCTCATCCGCAGCCCCGAGCAGAGGGTCACGGTCGTAGCCGTCCGGACGCGGGATTTGCAATTTAATATGAAAGGGAACTTGTCCAGTCCCGATACGGACTTGTAAAAAATCCTCATCCTCCGGGGATCGTTCCCAAAGAGAACTGTTGCGGTTTTTGACGATTTGAGCGCATATTTGTGGATCACCGTGAATTTCATACAGCGTGCGAATTTGTTCCTCGCGCTTCAATTCAAGCTCTTCACGATGCTTCTGAAGCTGTTCCCGGTACATCCGGTCGCGTTCCTCCAGCTTGCGCTTGTATTCCTTCTTATTATTTAGGTATACGAAAAAAGGAATCGTATACGACGTTAGCATCATGACCACCGTAACCATCTGAAACATCAGATAGTTACTATTGCCCATTTTGCCCGTTCTGCTCATATATACATAAAAACCTACAGTCACCAACGTCATCATTAACGGAATAAGTATAGATATAATAGAAAAAGACGGCTTGTTCGGCTCAGCCGGAGGCCGTAAAATCTCCAGCTTCTCCTCTCGGAGCGCCGGCCTTAATCTCGGGGATCGCTGGTATAATACATTCAAGACAAAAGTCCCCCTTTTCGCTTACTATTTCATTTTACCAAGGTTTCATATAATTTCATGTGTGTATTTACCCATTTTTTTCGTTTTGAAACAGCGAACGCCGTCCATATACAGGTGCTTCGTCCTGGGTTGTCGAAAAGGCACGCTGAATACGCACCGTACAGCCTTCCCGCAAGCCTGCCCCTGTAAGTAGCTGGTCGTCCTCCACTCTGAACCAAAGCCCCTCCGGGAACTTTGCTTCCATAATATACTGCATTCCCTCTGCCGGAGGCTCCCCAAAAATGCGCACACCCAGCATCAGCTTCAAGTGCTCCACCGAATATTCATCAGCTACCTCGATGTCAAACCACTCTGTTTCCTGTCGTCCTGAAAGCACGGTCAGGATCATCTGTCATCCCTCCCGATCCTTAATTTATACAGTAAAGTTCACACAAAAAGCCTATTTTCGATAGAAAGATGGCTATCGTAACTGTAGCATTCACCTATTAGACTGTCAATTTGTTACAAAATGCCCACTCTCAAAATAATATAAAGCCTTTAGTCGCATTTTACCAAATGATAAAGAGCCAATTGTATCACAAATTCATATTTAATAGTTTTAAATAGTCGTATCTACGTCATTTTGTCAATTGGATAGAACTAAACTCGATTGTTATCCAGATTATTGTGAACACTTTGTAAATTTCTCAGACCTTTATGTTTTTATAAGGTGTTTTTAAGGTAATTTTAAGAAACGGGCTCTACAATAAAGCCATGAAATAACTCAGGCGAGGTGATTTTTGTGAGAACATTAATTACATTTCAAAACAAACGTATTCCCGTTTACTTCAATCAAGATAACAAGCAGCCTATGCAAAAAACATTGAAACTTCTAAGCAACACTTTGGAGAACAAAATCTCCAGTGGCAAGCGTGCCCTTCAGAAATGTCTTAACTCATTGATCAGCATAGAGATTATTGGCTGTGAAGCCATCCTGCATAGCGTTAGTGAAAATGATTCATTGGCACTGTCCCTCTACTAAGAGGGACTATTTTTTTGCCTGAAAACAGACACAAAAAAGAGAGGGATCTCCAGCACCCTCTCCATATCAGCGGATTTGAAACATGCACGATGTGACTTTGCCGTCATCTGTGCATTTTGATCTGATTCTGCTTATAAAACTCTGCGATAGCCTTTTTTAGCGCCTCGTTCCTTCTTCTGCGCCTTCTCTATTCTTATTCTAAACAGTTCCAGTAAGTTAGCGCGTGTATGTTCTTCCCGGCAGTTGTCCAGCTTTTTCAAAATAAAACGGTCAATGGACATATGACTCAGGCTCCTTTACAGCATGCAGTCCCTGCTATTCTGGGGATGATCAGGCTATCCATTTTTAACCATTCTACTGGTTGTTTAAACATGTACGCTTCTTGTAGGATACGGCAGGAGGTAGATTACATCCCCTTTAAATCGGGTAAATACATAGAGTTTCAAAAGTTTGATACCACTTAAGCTGATAGCTACAGACAAGGAGCGAGCAGAAATCATGAGCACACGCTGAATGATCAAAATAGGCTTGTAACCTGATATACATTTTATTACTTCTAATTATTCTGGCTGCGTGCAGCAGGGAAAAGGCATCTACCCGGAGTATCGCACAGCATGAAGCAGAAGCACGCGCTTATACTGTCACCGGCAATCCGAATCAGAGTGCATTAACCCTGGATGAGCGAGCTGCCAGCCGTTCCCCCGTGCATCAGCAAGGCAGCAGCTATGTCGAAATATCGGGGAACGTGAGTATAGACGAAAATACCGTCAAGGTTACAGGACACTCCAACCTCCCCGCCGGAGCACGGATTAAAGGGAATCTCGCGGTCAAAAACTCCCTGTTAACCGGATACACAGATGAGACAGCGATCCAGAAGGACGGAAGTTTTGTACTCCGAGTGCAACGACCTGGCATACAGGGCAGTATGGATCTGACCGTTCTGTTTCGCCCGGACGATCAAGTCGATGCGATACGAAATCTTTATGGCAGCGGCGGTAACAAGCTGGAAGGACCATATGTATATCAATACGAGGAAAAGGAACGGCTATTGCAAGAAGTGCGGATTGGCGCTGAGCTTGATCCCGAGCAGGATCGCACTACTCCACTGGTTAAACCTGTCTGGAACAAACCAGTGGACTACGGCAGCCCTCAGGTGTGGATTAAGCCTGATGTGAAACAAGAAGGCAATTATTATCATGTCTATGCACGCAGCAATTTGCTGGAGGGTTCCGATGTCAAGCTCACGATTGATTTCCCGGGGCGATGGCAGTTTGGCTACGACGACCAAACTAAAGTCATGCCTGACGGCTCCTTCAGCATGAGGGTCAAAAAACCGAGCCTTGCCAACCGTTACACCCTGGTCATAAGCTATGAGCCGAACGAAGATATATGGATCAACGCCAAGCAGGTATATGGTACACGGGGAGAACGTCTTTCGGGATCGTTAGTCAAAGCTGCGAACGAAAAAGAGGGCTTCAAGCGGATTGAAGCCCGTATCCCTATCCAGCCCAAATCGTAATGGGCCAGCGCACATAGCTAAAAGTCGAACTCTTTGTCGGTCAGTAATCCGCTAAGACTGGATCGTGACAGGTGTGCCCACGCTTACCTTCTCCTGAAGTTCAAGCACATCCTTGTTCTGCATTCGGATGCAGCCATGTGACACCATCTGGCCAATAGATGAAGGATCATTGGTGCCGTGAATGCCATAATGCGGCTTGGACAGCCCCATCCAGAACGCTCCGAAAGGGCCGCCAGGATTGGGCTGTTTGTTAATGATCGTAAATTGTCCATACGGTGTCTGTGTAGCCAACTTACCGATACCGACCGGATAACTTTGCACGATCTGACTGCCATCCTTTAAATACAAACGACGCTCCGATAGATCCACCAAAATGCTGTAATTCGGCATATGCTCACCCCTTTACACCATATGCCGATTAGTTCATCAATTTTCTTGTATTTTTACAAATGATATTTCAATGCAGCTTGGCTTACCACTCCACATCCCGTCGCCAACCACTTCGCTGATCCCTTCGGCCCGTGGTTGTGCTGGTACGGCTATCCTTTCTCCGCCGATCCGCTTCCTTGCGTGCCTGATATTCCAGCTCTCGCTGCATCTTGCGATAATTGTTCACCCTCGATTCTGACAGTCCCCCCGTCTGCACAGCTTCCTCCACTGCGCATCCAGCTTCCCCCTTGTGCTTGCAATCCGCAAACCGACAATTTTGTGCTATGTCGGTAATATCGGCAAAGGTATGAGCGACGCCCGTGGAATCATCCCACAGGTTAAGCTCACGCATGCCGGGGGTATCCAGCAGGACAGCTTGCTTGGCGATGGGAAAAAGCTGTCGGTGAGTTGTCGTATGCCGTCCCCGGCTGTCTTCCTCCCTCACATCCTGTGTAAGCTGAACTTCGGCCCCGGACAGCCAGTTCACAATCGTTGATTTACCGCTACCGGAAGAGCCCGTCAAGGCAACGGTACAGCCGGGTTGAAGAAACGCCTCCAACTGCTCCCTACCTTCGTTTTGCAGAGCAGAAATAACGATGACAGGGACACCGGGAGCTACCCCCTCCGCTTCTGCGATCCGTGCTTCAACATCGTCACATAGGTCTCTCTTACTCAACACGACCACCGGGTTCACCCCACTGTTCCAAGCCATAATCAAATACCGTTCCAATCTGCGCACATTAAAATCATGATTCAACGCATTTACGAGAAAGAGGGTATCCACATTAGTCGCTATCAGCTGCTCCTTTGTCTCAAAGCCCGCAGCCTGCCGGGATATTCGGCTTTTGCGCGGCAGGACGGCATGAATCACAGCATCCGACACTTCATCCGGTGTAGTGATCGCCACCCAATCCCCGACAGCCGGCATTTCGGCGGGATCATCAATGATATGACGCAGCTTGCCAGAAGCGGCTCCCCAGCGTTCCCCATCCATCGTGATAAGCTTGACTTTTTGACCATAATCGGCGATCAAGCGGGCAGGCCGTAGCTGTGAATGTCCTGCACTCTCCTCAAAACTTTGCTTCCATTGGTCCCAATGACCGTTCCAATAATCAGACCAACCGTATTCATGTATACTCATCGTTTTCCTCCTGAGAGTTATCTTTGCTTTTTTGATTTTTGTGTTGTTCGAAAATAGCGTTGTTCAAATATAGTGCTGTTCGAAATGTGAACCTTTTTTCCCGCAAGCAAACAATGCAAAAAATCCGCAGGGGAATCCCTGCGGAGGATGTATTGTATGGCTAAGGCCCATATGATCCGTCGTCCGTTCATTCAAGCAGTCTTACACACGGACCACTTCCCGGAACCAACAACCGTAAAAGGACACCTAACCATAAAAAATCCGCAGGAAAGCACTCCCTGCGGATTTCGTTGGTTCTACTGTCCAACCAACTGCTGAGCCAAAACTATATATTATATAGTCTTAGCTGAGCATCGCCCGTGCGGGAGACAAGTCATTCTGCTGCTGAACCCATCCATTCTTGTTCGTATGCATATAACATCGCCTCCTCCTAAAATTTCCTTTATCATACAAGTCGATAAATCGTCTGTCAAGCCTGCCGCGAAACTTTTTTCAGTTTTTTAGTTTCGTTTAGCGCACCTGATCCCAGCGCGTCCACATCTCACGTGGATTCAATTCGTACATTTCCCGTTCCCTGTACATAAACTGATGCATAATCAGCTCACGTCGAATCGTCGCAAAATCCTCATGGTACTGTTTTATCCACTCGTTTAATTCACGTTCAGGATAAATGCGGCCCGGCTCCAGCTTTTCTGCCAGCATCTGAAGCACGATCAGCTTTTTCTTGTACTGTGCAGGAATTTGGCGCAGCTTGCCGTCTTTGGCAAAAAAATTACGTAAAACCGTCGCCTCCAATGTTTCATTAAGCTCTGACATTTCTTCCTCGCCCTCTCCCTTTTCGAAGATAAAACGTACTGTCGCCTCGGCATGCTGCCGGATCAGCTCCGGGTTCAGTGTAAAATAAACCGTATTTTTCTCCCGTCGTTCCTTGATTAATCCAGCCTCACGGAGTTTAGAAGCATGATGGGTAACAGTTGGTTGGGATAAATTCAGCTTTTTTGCCAACGCTTGACCATGCATCTCTCCACGGGACAAAAGGAGTAATATACGCATACGCGTCGGATCAGCAAGCGCAATCATATCCCTCCATTACTTCTTCCTGAAATCGGCTGGATATTATGTGCGCATTGCGGTAGGATTATTATTTGAAAACTTCTTACATACCCGTGTATTTTTCATCCATTCAGAGAGCAGTTTTCATGGATCAAAATGCAAATCGGAATGATTCGAAAGTGATGCACAATGCTGATCCTGCGAAAAATTAACGCAGTACACCAATACATTGGAGGTTCACACCTATATGCACGACGTAATCGTTATCGGTGGGGGTCCATGCGGGCTATCCGCTGCCATCGAATGCAGCCGCAAAGGTTTGCAAACCGTTATTATTGAAAAAAGCAACATTGTCCACTCTATTTTTCTGTATCCGACGAACATGCAGTTTTTTAGCACCGCCGAACTGCTGGAGATCGGTGATGTTCCGTTCAGCACCCCTAATGACAAGCCTTTTCGTCATGAAGCCTTGGCGTATTACCGTAAAGTAGCGACACATTATAACCTGAACATTCAGCATTATGAGGAGGCTCGATCCATTACTCGTCAGGATGACGGTACATTTACTGTTCATACCATGAGTAAGCGTGGAAAATCCCAAACATATTCGTCCCGCTATGTCGTAGTGGCTACAGGATATTTTGACCATCCGAACTATTTGGGCATTCCTGGGGAAGAATTAGATAAAGTCACTCACTATTTCAGCGAAGCCCATCCTTATACAGGAACCCGGGTCGCAGTCATCGGTGGCAGTAACTCCGCAGTAGATGCAGCGATGGAATTGGTACGGGTCGGGGCTACGATTGATATGGTATATCGTCGGACCGAGCTTTCTCCATACATTAAGCCGTGGGTGCGCCCACTGTTTGACAGCATGGTACAAAAGGGAAAAATCACTCTGCACTTAGGTGCTCGTATTACGGAAATTCATCCAGATCATGTAGTAGTCACTCCGCAGGATGCAGAAGCATTCCGACTGGAAAATGATTTTGTGCTGGCACTGACCGGGTTTCACCCGGAACGAAAACTACTGGAATCTGTCGGCGTCCATATGGCCGAAGATATGGATAAACCCGAGTTTGATCCTGCCACGATGGAAACGAATATACCAGGTATCTATGTCGCAGGCGTGATCGCTTCCGGCAGCAATGCCAATGAGGTATTCATTGAAACAGGTCGCTGGCATGGACGTCAAATTGCTGAGCATATACGAAGCCAAACGAACTAAGGAGAACACTGAAATGGATTACAGCTCACTTATTTTACTGGCGCTAGCTGGTCTTGGAATTATCAGCGGCAATTCCACCGTAACCATCGCCATGGTTGTATTATTGCTGTTGCGGGTAACCAGTTTTCATTCTGCTTTCCCTTGGCTCGAAAAGTACGGCTTGACGATTGGAATTATTATTCTGACGATTGGGGTCATGACCCCGCTAGCCAGCGGTAAAATCAGCATTAATCAAGTGATGGACTCCTTTATGCACTGGAAGTCACTGCTTGCGATTGCCATCGGCATCCTGGTAGCCTATCTTGGCGGTCGCGGTGCAATCCTGATGTCTGGTCAGCCTATTATTGTGACAGGTCTGCTTATCGGGACTGTCATTGGCGTTGCCTTTTTTAAAGGAGTTCCTGTAGGGCCACTTATTGCCGCCGGATTGCTGTCTTTGTTGATCGGCCGCTCCTAAATCCTTGGCTGAGGTCATATATAAAGCAATCTGCATGTCGGACTGAATTTAGTCCCGCTTTTGTGTTATACTCTTATCGCATAATTTGGTAAATGCAGGAGGCTTGACCGATGTCTCGACAATTTGTAACGGAAGCTGTAATGGTGGCCATATACGGCCAGTTGCTTACATCTTCCGCCCCTGTGGAATATATAGTGCCTTATACATCGCTGCTGGAGCTATACGAGTTTCAGGATAGCGCGGAGCCTCTCATGGATAATCCTATGGACGATCAGCACGTGAAGCGAAAGGTAAGTGAGCTTATCAGCTATTTTGAAGAACCATTGAATCAGAAAAAAATACGGCGAGCCCTTCAGATGCCCTGGGCCAAAAGCTTGCCCATTCTTTTCGATGCCAACACCTCGCTCATTGTTATTAATGCTGTGGATACGGCGCACTATGGGGAATATTTTGATCCAATCGAAACCGAGCTGGTACTGACCGCCCAGCGTGAAGCATTGCCCATTTTGACAGATCAATTGGACTGGATTCACCGCATTATTGAAGCTTCTGTACCCGTACATGTATATGACATTGATGATTTTGATTTTGCGGTCGACGATCCGATGTTTAACAACCCTTAACATACGACTCATCGCCTTAAACACAATAAAGCGGCGAAGTATCTTACGCAGGTTAACCCCTGCAGCACGATGCTCCGCCGCTTTTTCATGTCGATGAACAGCTCTTGTATACTATTTTTGTCGTTGGGACATTACACTTGCGCTTCCTCGGTGTAGGTGTAAATAATGTCATCATGTTCCTCTAAATACTTGACTTGCAGATCATGACCCTTCAGATACCAGTAATCCTGATCCTCCATATAAAACGTAATGCCAGCCGCTTTATGCTGCAATACGGGATGCTGCGGAGGCTCTATGGAAATTCCCAGAGAAAAGCCTGGATGCAACCCGCCACCAGAACTGTAGCGAACAAAAAAACGGATCGCATCTCCTTCATTCAAGCCAAGCTCCTTAATGTACCACTGTGCCGCAGGTTCAGTTACCTGTATACTCATGCGTTGCGCTCATCTCCTTGTACAATGAAATCCTGTTAACTATATCATAGCATCTTTTGGAATGACCACCAACCGCCCCTGCTCAAGCTGGTCTTTTGATACAGTCATATACATTTTTTTGAAAAAGGTTTGACAATTCGCAAAAAAGGGTGTTAAGATTCAACCATACGAGATCCATTTTGAAATTTATTACAATTTGAACGCTTACTCGCGTAAGAATGAACCCAATTTGAGGAAGAAAGGAGTGTTTCCGGTGCTAAAATTCCATATTACATTTTACCCACATCTACACACACAACAACTTCATACCGGAGCATCTCCCCTGTCGCACCTTTCGGAATTGGGCCATTCACGTTGTATGGTTTAATACGAGTGGTTGTCTGTGCTTGAGCAGTTTTTCAGTGGTGAGTGTGCTGAAAATACCTGCGCGCCATATGATATTGAGATTTAAGGCATATCGTCTGCGGACGGTATGCCTTTTTTGCGCCTGTTGCCCGATGAAGTTCGTGGCAACAAGCTACTGTTGTTTTTTCAAAATGGTACACAACTCTCGAATGAGCTTGTTATGAAAGGATGGGATTCCTCTTGTTTTCGGTATTCAAAAATTTAGGTTGGTTTTTTAAAAGAGAAAGAAGCCGATATTTCATTGGATTGTTTATGCTGATAGCCGTTGGTATTGTAGAGCTGGCTCCTCCTCGGCTGCTAGGCAGCGCCATTGATGAGATTGTGCGCGGTACGATTTCCTGGTCCTCCCTTTGGCGTTATATTTTTATGATCTTGGGCATTCTCGCCGTCATCTACTACGTTACGTACATATGGATGCACAAGCTGTTTGGAGGTGCCAATCTGGTGGAGCGTCTGCTTCGTACGCGCTTCATGAATCATCTGCTGCGGATGACGCCGCCTTTTTTTGAGCGCAATCGTACAGGTGATTTAATGGCTCGGGCCACGAACGACCTGCGTTCCGTAGCTAGTACAGCGGGCTTCGGCATGCTAACATTAACAGACTCCACAGTCTACCTGGCCGTTGTACTTGTTGCCATGGG
>NZ_ASSB01000130.1:0-3605 GCF_000520755.1 Paenibacillus sp. 1-18 | reverse complement strand
GTTTTGCCAGCCGATACATTGCCCACCGTCTGCGACTACGAAGGAGGAGGCAACAGTACTTGTTCTATCTGCTGCTCCCATTCTACTCAACGGACGGTGTAGCGTGTCCCGTGCGCCGCTCATCTCGTCACCTTATCAGCCAAAACAGCTTCATGGACGTTCATCTGTCTACGAATCCGTTGGTATGATTCATGTACATCACGTTCAGCCTGAGCTTGGTCGGCAATCCGTTCCAGACGGATGGCACAGTATTTTAATTCCGGGGTTTTGGATACCGGATCGAGAAAATCAGCGGTCAGCTCATTACATGCTCCAACCCACCAGTGATAAGTCATGTAGGTCGCCCCTTTTTGTACACGATCACTGATTTGTGCCCGGGCCATAATGCGTCCACGACGGGAGGATATGGCGACAATTTCGCCATCCAGTATATTCAGATCTGCTCCGTCTTCCGGGCTAATCTGAATAAAGCCAGGCTCATCAGACAGCTGGCGTAGCGCACGGCAATTGCCAGTCATGGTACGCACGGAGTAATGGCCTACCTCACGAACTGTAGACAAGACAAGCGGATATTTTGCATCCGGTTGTTCTTGTGGTGGGCGCCATTCGCAGGCGAATAATCGGCCTTTACCACTAGGCGTGGAAAATTGATTGCCTTTGTACAAATACGGTGTGCCTGGATGATCCTCTGTAGGGCAGGGCCATTGGACGCCGCCTTGTTCCTCCATTTTTTGGTAGCTGGCGCCAGCGAATAATGGGCTGAGGCTCCGCATTTCATCCCAAATTTCCTCCGTATTTGCATAGGACATAGGGTAGCCCATCGCGGTAGCAACCTCGCTAATAATGGCCCAGTCTGGCTTAACATCGCCCTGCGGCTCGACGGCCTTGCGGATGCGCTGGAAGCCCCGGTCTGCCGAAGAATATACACCGTCATGCTCGCCCCAGGCAGTAGAAGGGAGGATGACATCGGCGTGCAGCGCCGTTTTGTTCATGAAAATATCCTGCACCACGACAAATTCCAATTGGTCTAGCGCTTCACGTAACTCGGCGGCGTTCGGATCACTTTGTACAGGGTCCTCGCCGAAAATATAATAAGCTTTCAGCTTGTTCTCCTTCAGGATGAGGTGTGGCACCTCCGTAAGTGGATATCCTTTTTTACGCGGCAGCTCAACACCCCATGCTTTTTCAAATTTTTTGCGAACGGCGGTGTCCGTTACATCCTGATAGCCAGGATACACATTCGGCAATGCGCCCATGTCGCAGGAGCCCTGAACATTGTTTTGTCCCCGTACAGGTCCAATACCCACATTCGGCTTGCCCAGATTCCCGGTTAACAGTGCAAGGGAAGCAAGCCCTTTCACCACGTCAACGGCCTGTGAAAATTGACATACGCCCATTCCATACAGAATGGTAGCGGTAGGGGCCTTCGCATATTCCCTCATAGCTGCCCGAATGTCAGCCGCCTTGACCCCCGTAATGCCTTCTGCATATTCGGGCGTATATTTTTTAATGCTTTCTACATATTCGGCGAAACCTTCTGTATTTGCTTCCACATATCGTTTGTCGTACAGTCCTTCATGCACAAGCACATGACCAAAGGCATTTACCAAAGCCATGTTTGAACCGCCTTTTAGAGGTAGCCACATATCTGAAATGCGTCCAGTTTCAGTCATGCGCGGATCGCATACAATAATTTTGGCACCTCTTTGCTTGGCAGCGACAATGCGTCTTGCGACGATCGGATGGGCTTCAGGTGCATTATATCCAAACACGAAAAGAAGATCAGAATGTTCAATTTCAGGAATAGAGTTGGACATGGCTCCATCCCCGAGTGAATATGTCAAACCTGCCACTGAAGGTCCGTGACAGACACGGGCGCAATGGTCAATATTGTTTGTGCCAATGACCGCCCGCATGAACTTTTGCATAACATAATTGGCTTCATTTCCCGGACCGCGTGCCGAGCCCGTTCCCATAATGGAGTCAGGTCCGTATTTTTCCTTAATTACAGACAGCCGTTCGGCCGTATATTGAATGGCTTCCTCCCACTCCACTTCCTCCATGACTCCATTTTTGCGAATCATAGGCTTGCGCAAGCGTGCAGTCAGAATCTGCGGGTCATTCAGAAAATCCCATCCATAGTGTCCTTTCAGACACAGTGTGCCTTCATTTGTACGACCATTAGCCGGCTCTGCGCCAATTACCTGTCCCTTGTCTACCAGTAAATTAAGCTGGCAACCGCTTCCGCAGTAGGGACATACTGTTAATACCTTGTCTGCCATGTGTGCAGCACCTCTTTTTATATGAAATAGATGAAGCTCGTAACATGAAAAAAAGCCAATACAAAAATGCCGCTTTACGCTGCATCCTGTACTGGCTTATCCGCGAGCGAGGAGACAAGCTCCTTCCCGCTAATCCAACCGGTGTATGTGTTGTAGTTCAAGAGTAATGATAATATGTCCGTCTCCATGGACGGAGGGGCAGACCTCCCAGGTGTAAGTGAAGGGACTGCCGAGTGTTTTTTCCGCTTCGCTCATAAACTCCTTTTCCAGATAGGGACGAAGGACGTTCCAATATTCCCTGACCTTGTCCTCGGCCCCTTCATGAACGAGAATTTCAGACAGGTTGGACAAGGTGCCTCGAATTTCTACCGTAATCCGGAGCGGCGAATCCAGTGAAACCTTAACGTTATCTGGCCCTTTTCCCCGGTAATGCTTAACAATGCATACGGCTAGCTTCCTTATGCGCTCACGGTATTCCCATTCGGGATTCAACATCTGGACACTCCGCTTCGAATCAAAATAAAGGCGTGCTTGCCGCGCATGCCAGACAGCCTGTGTAGCTGGTTTGGGGCAGCGTAACTGTTCCGACCAAAGTGGTCTGCCCAGCACGGCGTATCACCCCTCTATGGTAGAACAGGTTGACCCGGAAAGATGTGAAATTCATTACACCTAACCAAAATTTTACATAGTTTATATTGTAGATAGGTATACTTGGTATTTGGTGGAAGCTTACTGCTAAAGTAGGTCATTCTCATTCCTAACAAGCAAGAGAGTTATAAAAAGCATTATCCGTTTTTTATTGGCCGATCATGTATTTCGTGAAGCTGAGCGTTTTCTTTTTATTCCCGATAGGTTGTTTGATCAATCTTTATAAGGTGCTAGGATAAATAGGAAAGAAATCATGCACCTGATTTTTCGCTGGTATTTTCGTACGAGAAAAACTGAATCTCTGCTTTTTTGTATTGTTCCACGAAAGGCTAATCGGCGCTGAAGGCTAAAAACGGCCGTTTCTGCGAATCGGAGGGCTGGACATTTGCACAAAATTCAGAAATTTTATACATATGCCAACTAAGCAATGCGATAACGCTGTAGTGTGTGAATGAAACTTATATAAATGAGTCTAGGAGATCCGGACTCATTTTAGGTGTGTTCATTTTTTACGCACTTTCTTTATTAAATATCTAGCCAGAAAGCCTAGTGCTACTGTTCCTGCGCTTAAAAAGCAAACTAATAAACCATTTAGTTCTACTTTCCCAGTAAGTATATACAGTCAAGATTCCAGTAAACATTCTCTTTAGCCCCTTAGTGAACTTGGACACTAAG
>NZ_ASSB01000129.1:0-10416 GCF_000520755.1 Paenibacillus sp. 1-18 | reverse complement strand
GCTATGGCTGCCGAGCTTCTCTCGAGTGAAAAAGAACGTGCCGAGCACATTATGCTCGTCGATTTGGAACGTAACGATATCGGGCGGATTGCCGAATATAGCTCGGTCCATGTGCCTGAACTGCTGACTGTCGAATATTATTCTCATGTGATGCACCTGGTTTCCCAGGTTGAGGGAAAATTAGCCCCCGGTCGCACGGCCATAGATGTGATTGCCGCTACCTTCCCAGGAGGGACTATTACCGGCGCACCCAAGGTGCGCACGATGGAAATCATTGAAGAATTAGAGCCTGTCCGGCGAGGTCCTTATACAGGTTCTCTTGGATGGATTGACTATAACGGCAATATGGAATTAAATATTATAATAAGAACACTAGCTGTCAAAGGCAGCACTGCCTATTTACAGACAGGTGCGGGTATCGTTATTGATTCAGACCCGTACAGGGAATATCGGGAATGTCGGAACAAGGCCAGAGCTGTTATGAAGGCGGTACAATGTGGTGAAGAAGAAGC
Organism: Paenibacillus sp. 1-18; assembly: GCF_000520755.1. Taxonomy (NCBI): domain Bacteria; kingdom Bacillati; phylum Bacillota; class Bacilli; order Caryophanales; family Paenibacillaceae; genus Paenibacillus; species Paenibacillus sp. 1-18. Next base: position 9,904 of record NZ_ASSB01000129.1, on the reverse strand, counting down.
TGCTGTAAACAGGAGCGGTATTATAGGAGGGTGAGTCGTATGATTTTGGTGATTGATAATTATGATTCGTTTACGTACAATCTTGTTCAATATTTGGGTGAGCTTGGCGAAGAAGTAACCGTAAAGCGGAACGATGAGATTGAAGTGAAAGGCATAGAAGAGCTGGCACCAGAGCATATTTTGATCTCGCCGGGCCCATGCACGCCGAACGAGGCGGGAATATCATTGGATGTGATTCGTCATTTTAAAGGTCGTATCCCAATTTTCGGCGTATGTCTCGGTCACCAGGCCATCGGACAGGCTTTTGGCGGTAAGGTTATCCGGGCTGAAAGGCTCATGCACGGTAAAACATCACCGATTCTCCATCACAATACGTCGGTATTCGAAGGCTTGCCATCACCGTTCACAGCGACCCGGTATCATTCGCTGCTGGTGGAGCGTGAGAGCCTACCTGAATGTCTGGAGATTACCGCTGAAACTGCAGAGGGTGAAATTATGGGTTTACGGCATAAAGAATTCGCCGTAGAAGGAGTCCAGTTCCATCCCGAATCCATTATTACCGACTACGGGCATCAACTGCTGCGCAATTTCCTAAAACGCAAGGTAGGCGTCTGATTTATGAAATATATCGGAGTCAACGGCGTCCTAACGGAAGCCGCAAAAGCCGTGATTCACGTAAGTGATCACGGCTTTTTATACGGCATGGGCTTGTTTGAAACGTTTCGCACCTACAAAGGCGTTCCATTCCTGCTGGATCGGCATTTGCATAGACTGGCAGAAGGCGCCCGCATGCTCGGCATTCCTTTTCAACCGGACGAAGAGCGGCTTACGAGACATATCCAAAGTCTGATGGTGGCAAATGGATTGGACGAGGCCTATATCCGCTACACCGTGTCAGCGGGGGAAGAGGTGCTAGGCTTGCCATCTGGTGACTACACGCAGCCCAACCATATTTTGTTCGTCAAGCCGCTGCCCTCGACAAATACACAGGCCGGGGAACCGACTTCCCCATCGGCGCTTCAGTTGCTGCGAACCCCAAGGAATACGCCAGAGGGTGAGATTCGCTTAAAATCACTCCATTATATGAACAATATTCTTGCGAAGCGGGAGCTTCAGCAGTACGCTGCCGCCGTTCAGTATAAGGCCGAAGGGATGATGCTTACGGCCAATGGTTTTCTGGCAGAGGGAATGGTCAGCAACCTGTTCTTTGTACGACAGGATACGTTGTATACGCCTGACTTGTCTACGGGAATTCTGCCAGGCATTACGCGTGAGTTCGTTTTGGAGCTGGCTCAATTACGAGGCATTCCCTATAAGCAAGGGCTGTACCGTTGGGATGAGTTGAAGTGGGCTAATGAAATTTTTATGACCAACTCCATACAAGAAATAAGGCCTGTCCATTTGCTGCTGGAGCCGGACGGAGCAACACATCATATACCGGATTCCTCGGCACCGACCGGGCCCATAACAGCCTTGCTGTTGCACGACTATAGACAGAAAGCAGGGATCAAGTGAATATACCGACTCTTTATCAACGCAGCTATCGAATGGGGGACGCTGAGCTTACGCTCGGACATGCCACACAGATCATGGGTATACTGAATGTGACCCCGGATTCATTTTCCGATGGAGGATTACACTATAATCCAGAACTAGCTGTTGTACATGCCCTGAAGCTGGTGGAGGATGGAGCCGATATTGTTGACATTGGCGGTGAATCTACACGCCCGGGTCATGAACCGGTAGGTGTAGACGAGGAGCTGGCTCGGGTCATTCCGGTGATCCAGGCGATCCATCGTATCGCACCGCATATTCCGTTATCGGTGGATACTTACAAAGCCGAGGTGGCTCGGCAGGCACTTGAAGCGGGCGCGCATATCATTAATGATGTGTGGGGGTTTAAGGCAGACCCAGACATGGCGCGTGTGGCTGCACAATTCGATTGTCCAGTTATTTTGATGCACAATCGTCATGATCGTAACTATAACGACTTGGTATCTGATATGCTGGCTGATTTAAAAGAAAGCATCCGATTGGCGCTCGATGCAGGTGTACGCAAGGAACAGATTATTTTAGACCCAGGCATCGGTTTTGCCAAGGATTACGATGAAAACATTCATGCTATGACTTCTCTCGATACGTTGAGTCAGCTAGGCTTTCCGCTGTTATTGGCTACGTCGCGCAAAAGATTTATCCGTACGGCACTGGATTTGCCCGTGGATGATGTGGTGGAGGGGACAGCGGCTACGGTTGCCTTTGGTATTGCTCAAGGATGCCAGATTGTGCGTGTACACGATGTGGCCCAAATCAAGCGCACGGTACGTATGTGTGACGCGATGGTGTACGGGGCAAAAAAACCACTGAGTTATGGTGGGTAAAGGCGCTTCATGAATGCTTTGATCCTGCGATCGCTTGTAAGAATCCCGTTGCAAAGGCGAACGCTCCGCTTCTTCGGATTCAAATCCTTCATTCCGCTACTACCAGCATAAAGTCACTGTATTTTCAGAAAAAAATCAAATAAAAAAACAGGGGGCCTACCCACGATGGATAAAATGGTTTTGCATCGTATGGAGTATTACGGATATCACGGTGTTTTTCCCGAGGAACGCAAGCTGGGACAGCGTTTTTACATTGATTTGGAATTGGAGCTTGATCTGCGTGAGGCGGGCGAGCAGGACGCATTGGACAAAACGGTTAATTACGCTGAGGTGCATTACACCGTTAAAGATATTGTAGAAAAGGAATCTTACCAATTGATTGAAGCTTTAGGCGAACGTATTGCATCTTCCTTACTGGACACTTATACTAGTGTAAATGCACTGACTGTCAAAGTCACAAAGCCGCATCCGCCGTTTGATATTCATTTTGGAGGCGTGACGGTTGAGCTTTATCGCGCAAGAAAGTAGGAACGTACATGAACGCACATTCGACCTCTGAGGCATCAGAGGCTTATATTGCTTTAGGGGCTAATTTGGGGGAGCGTGAGCTTACCCTGTATGAAGCCATCACGGCGCTGGACGAACATCCGAGTATACGGGTGCTGCGTTGCTCCAGCCTGTACGAAACAGAGCCTGTCGGGTATCTGGATCAGCCTTCTTTTTTGAATATGACGGCAGCCGTATCTACAACACTCGCTCCCGAGGAGCTTCTGGCTTTTATGCTGGAGGTGGAGAGTCGTCTGGGTAGAGTAAGGCATATTCCTAACGGTCCGCGCACGATTGATCTGGATCTGTTATGGATGGAAGCCGCGCGGCTGGCTACACCGGATTTGGAGCTTCCTCATCCCCGCATGTTGGAGCGTGCTTTTGTGCTTGTGCCATTGGCTGACATCGTTCCGAATCAAGATCCATCCGGTCTGTACAGTATCGTGCATACTGCATTGAATTCATTGGATGGAAAGGATGGCATACAGTTTTGGAAAACATGCAGCTGGCGCAACGGCTTCGCGCCTTCCGAAAGCTTAAAGGAATAACACAGCAGGAGTTGGCTAAACGAACCGGTATATCCTTGGCCGTATTGGGTGCTGTGGAGCGGGGTAATCGTACAATAGAGCCTGACATGCTGAGCATTATTGCCCGAACCCTAAAAATTGAAGTCCGGGAACTGACGGAATAACGATAAGTGAACGATATATAAAGAAGGAATAAAGGAGTGAAGGAAATTGTTGAAAATCGGCGGTATTGAAATGAAAAACCAAGTCGTCCTGGCTCCGATGGCAGGCGTGTGTAATCCTGCTTTTCGCCTGATCGCCAAGGAATTTGGCACAGGTCTGGTCTGTGCGGAAATGGTTAGTGATAAGGCGATTATTCACGGAAATAAACGTACGCGCGAAATGCTGTTTGTGGATGAGCGCGAGAAGCCGCTTAGCCTGCAAATTTTCGGGGGAGACCGTGAATCCCTGGTTGAGGCAGCGAAGGTCGTAGATCAGGAGACGAACGCGGATATTATTGACATTAATATGGGCTGCCCGGTTCCCAAGGTGACCAAATGTGATGCAGGTGCTCGTTGGCTGCTGGACCCCAATAAGATCTATGAAATGGTATCTGCTGTTGTGGAGTCTGTGAGTAAGCCAGTTACGGTGAAAATGCGTATCGGCTGGGATAGCGAGCATATTTATGCCGTAGAGAATGCCCGCGCCGTAGAACGTGCCGGAGGTAAGGCTGTGAGCGTGCATGGCCGCACACGGGAGCAGCTCTATACGGGACATGCGAACTGGGATATCATAAAAGAGGTTAAAGAAGCAGTTTCCATTCCTGTAATTGGTAATGGCGATGTGGCAACACCGGAGGATGCCCGCCGCATGCTGGATCTGACTAATTGCGATGGTGTTATGATCGGACGCGGTGCTCTGGGTAACCCGTGGATGCTGTATCGTACGATTGAATATTTGCAAACGGGTGAACTTTTGCCTGATCCTTCACCGGAAGAAAAAATCCGTATTGCCATTCTGCATATGGATCGTCTGGTGGCACTGAAGGGCGAAGCCGTGGCTGTCCGCGAAATGCGCAAGCATTTGGCTTGGTATCTTAAAGGGCTAAAAGGCTCTGCGCGCATTAAGGACGTCATTATGGAAGAAACCAAACGTGATGACATGGTGCGTATTTTGGATCAATTTGTGTCTCAATTGCACATGGTGGAAAACGATGAGCCTGCTGCAGGCGCTGCTTCTCCTGCCGCTGTTGCGCAATAATGAAGCCGCTTCTGCCTTTGTGCGCGATTGACTTTTCCAAATGCTTGCCCTATAATCGTTCAGTATAAAATCTTGATGTATGCTACAAATTGTGTGCAGCTCTTTAAGACAACAGCAGGAAATGTTCTCATTCCCTCAGAGTGGCATATGATGTTTTGAAAGCGTGCATTCCGATGCACTTTTAAACTTTTCCCATGACAGGAGAATCGGTTAAGATGAGCGATAAAGAAGTCATTCTGACACAGGAAGGCCTTAGAAAGCTCGAGGATGAGCTTGAGAACTTAAAGTCTGTCAAACGCCGTGAAGTGGCGGAACGGATTAAGGTAGCCATCGGATACGGGGATATCAGTGAAAACTCCGAATATGAGGATGCAAAGAACGAGCAGGCTTTTATTGAAGGCCGCATCATTACACTGGAAAAAATGCTACGCAATGCCCGCATTATCAATAGTGATGAAATTGACACCGATGTTGTGGGAGTAGGCGCAACCGTGACCGTGGAAGATTTGGAGTTCGGAGATATAACAGAATATGCGATCGTCGGTTCCGCTGAATCCGATCCGCTTCAGAACAAAATTTCCAATGAAAGTCCGGTTGGCAAGGCAATCCTTGGCAAGAAAAAGGGAACTGTTGTGGATGTCACTGTTCCAGCAGGTGTTATTCAATATAAAATCGTGGATATCAAGAAATAAGAAACAAACCTTGGAATTAAATTCAAAAGCTTCCACAAGGAAGCTTTTTTTCTCTACACCCGGATGGACCCCGGCCCGTCTACTCATAATGAAGGAGCTGATTTAGCACCATGTCGGATGAAACTATGAATCAGGAATCACAGGAAAATCGCGAGGAATTAAGTGAATTGTTGCAAATTCGCCGCGCCAAATTGGACGAGCTTCGCTCATTGGGCATTGATCCCTTTGGACGTAAATACATACGCACGGCTGAAGCGGGCGGGTTACTAAGCAAGTATGACAGTCTGACCAAGGAAGAACTGGAAGAAAAAAATCTTGAAGTTAGCATCGCAGGCCGCATCATGGCTAAACGGGTGATGGGTAAAGCCAGCTTTGCTCATATACAGGATCTTAGCGGACGTATTCAAATTTATGTTCGTCAAGACAGTGTTCCGGAAGAACAGTATAAAGCATTCAGTATTTTGGATCTGGGCGATATTGTCGGTATTAAGGGTGTACTGTTTAAGACCAAAACGGGAGAAACTACAATTAAGGCTCAGGATATTGTGGTCTTGTCCAAATCGCTGTATCCATTACCGGAAAAATATCATGGCCTGAAGGATGTTGAATTGCGTTACCGTCAGCGCTATGTTGATCTGGTTATGAACCCGGAAGTACAAAAAACGTTCATTACACGTTCCCGTATTATTCAATCCATGCGTCGTTATTTGGACTCGCTCGGTTATTTGGAAGTTGAGACTCCGACGTTGCATTCTATTGCCGGCGGGGCAGCAGCCAAGCCATTTATTACACACCATAATGCGTTAGACATGCAGCTTTATATGCGTATTGCCATTGAACTTCATCTGAAACGATTGATTGTCGGCGGAATGGAGAAAGTATATGAGATTGGACGCGTATACCGTAATGAAGGTGTTTCAACACGCCACAATCCTGAATTTACAATGATTGAGCTGTATGAAGCGTATGCTGACTACCAGGATATCATGCAGTTAACGGAAAACATGGTTGCTCATATTGCGCAAGAAGTGCTTGGAACACAGCATATTCAATATCAAGGTCATGAAGTGGATCTGACACCGCAATGGCGTAGAGTGTCGATGGTGGATGCTGTTAAAGAAGTAACAGGCGTGGATTTTGGAGCACAACTGAGTAATGAAGAAGCTCATCGGCTTGCGAAGGAGCATAACGTAAAGGTAGAGCCGCATATGACCTTTGGCCATATCCTGAACGCTTTCTTTGAGGAATTCGTAGAAGAAACGCTCATTCAGCCGACCTTTATTACAGGGCATCCGGTTGAAATCTCGCCGCTGGCAAAGAGAAATGAGCAAGATCCGCGCTTTACGGATCGTTTTGAGCTGTTCGTAGTAGCTCGTGAGCATGCGAATGCATTCACTGAGCTGAATGATCCGATTGACCAACGCCAGCGCTTTGAAGCACAATTGCTGGAACGTGAGCATGGTAATGACGAGGCTCATGAAATGGATGACGATTTTATCCGTGCATTGGAATACGGTATGCCGCCGACGGGTGGACTGGGTATCGGTATCGACCGGTTGGTTATGTTGCTGACAGATGCACCGTCCATTCGCGACGTGCTGCTTTTCCCGCATATGCGTAACCAACAGTAGAATAACATAACATTATGAATATAGAGGATCAGCCGGGCTTCCTTCCCGTGTCTTGTTCCTCTTTTTCATAAGAATGGATGGAGAGAGTACTTCTAATGAAACGCAGCGTCAAGCTTGCCCGATTTGCATCGCCTCCTTTTATATTGGTCATCGGATACTTGCTGATTATCGCATTAGGTACTTTGCTGCTGATGCTTCCTATTTCCAATCATAGTGGACATGTTCCGTATTGGATTGATTCGCTGTTTATGTCTGTTTCCGCTGCTTGTGTCACCGGATTGGTCGTGGTGGACGTGAATTCAACCTATACGATGTTTGGGGAAACGGTCATCATGGTGTTGATGCAGCTGGGCGGCCTCGGTTTTATGACCTTGGCGACCTTGTTTGCGTTGTTGCTGGGGCGACGGTTGTCATTGAAGGATCGGCTTCTGCTGAAGGAAGCGATTAATGCCGATAGCATGGAAGGAATCGTACGCATTATTCGCAAGGTGCTGATTTTCTCTTTTACCATTGAGGCTATAGCTGCCGTAGTCATGGCTTTGCGATGGATGAGGGAGATGCCTGTTGGACAAGCGATATACTATGGAGTATTCCATTCGGTATCTCTTTTTAACAACGGAGGCTTCGACCTGTTTGGAAGTAGCTTTCAACAGTATGCCGGGGATTTTGTATTCAATATCATCGCCTCTGTGCTTGTCATTTCAGGGGGACTGGGCTTTCTTGTACTAAGCGATCTGTTCGATTTTCGCCGCACCCGGAGACTGAGTCTTCACTCCAAAATGGTGTTGAGTGTGTCGGGTGCGCTTATTGTAATCGGGGCGCTGGTTATATTCATTTTTGAGTTTACCAATGCTCGTACCCTGGGCTCACTGAATTGGGAGGGCAAAATGTACGCTTCTGTCTTTCAATCCGTATCTACACGATCCTCAGGAACAAGCACGGTAGATATCAGCGGCTTGAGGCAGGCCAGTCAGTTCTTTATCATGCTGCTGATGATTATCGGAGCTTCACCGGGCTCCACCGGGGGTGGAATCAAAACAACCACATTTTTGCTGATGATGGGTGCATTGTTGGCCGTCATGCGAGGTCAGAAGGAAATTGCGTTCTTTCGCCATAGGGTTCCCAACGATATCATGATGCGAGCACTGACCATAATTATACTGGCGCTATTTATATTCTCGATTGTGGTGATGCTGCTCTTAATGACAGAGGATGCACCCTTCCTCTCTCTTGCATTTGAGGCGGCTTCCGCAATCGGAACGGTAGGGCTGTCTGTAGGAGTGACGCCAGGACTGTCGGACGCAGGCAAGCTGATCATCTGTGTGACCATGTTTATTGGACGAATTGGTCCACTTACAATTGCTTATGCTCTTCGTCCACGCTCGACCAAGACGTTGTACCGTCGTCCCGAAGGGCATATCGTAATTGGATAGCTCAAATAGTATAAAAAGATGCACCTGTGCTGATGTCACGGGCGCATCTTTTTTTCATTTTACATCATCATGATCTAATGTGTAGCATATCATGAAAAGTATGCAATTTGGGGAAGTGAGGGACCATGGACTTGACAGGGACTTTTTTTGTAGAAAAAAGGCTATTTGTTTCCTTTTATGTAATTATAGTCAAGATACTAGGAATATTATGTATAATATTGTATGATAGTGGGCGTGAAAGGGGGATAGCCGAGGGGAATACCAACTTCTATTTTGAAAGGAATCATCTACTATGTATATATTTATTATTAGTGCTGAAGTTTTATTCTGGGTATTTGTTGTTGCAGGACTGATCGCAAGATATATGTATGACTTGAAGAAATTAGGCGGTCTTCTTTTACTGTGTACTCCTGTTATTGATATCCTGTTGCTGATTGCGGTGTTTATCACGGTGAGCAGCGGCATGGAGATTACGACCGCTACGGGTCTGGCTGCCTGCTATCTTGGTATTACGGTAGCATTTGGTCATAGGTTAATTAAATGGGCGGATGTGCGGTTCTCCTATTGGTTTGGCAAGGGGCCGAAGCCCCAACGCAAGTATGGCGCTGCTCATGCAAAAGAGGAACGGACGACGTGGCTGCTTCACCTGTTGGGCTGGGCCATCGGCAACGTTCTGCTGCTCGCCATCATCGTGTATGTGGGTGATTCACAGCGTACGGCTTCCTTGGAGGGCCTTATGAAAACATGGGCAGTCGTTCTGGCAATCGACTTTATTGTTTCCTTTAGCTATACTTTGGCTCCTAAAAAAAATAAGGCGTAGTTTCGGGGAGATATAAAGCTTCACATTCGGATGAAATAAGGCCGGTCACTCAGGATGTTCAAATCGGAAGGGTCGTTGATAGTAAAAATGAAGTTGTCACTTCCGGTAGTTCGATGAGTCCGTCGCTATTGTTGGGAAAATAACAAAATATGATCATTTTATGTTGAACTCGCTTAGACAGTCACCTCATTTTTGCCTATCTGCTTTATTACTCGCATGGATTTCTTCCGATTTGAACACAGACCAACAGAAGCAATACAGCTCTCGTGAGCTGATAGACAGCATGCATTATGTGTTCTCCAGACCTTTTAGAGACGGAGCATATTAAAACGACTTTATGGGTCTAGGGTTGGATTTATTAATCAGTTGTTTGAAATTTTATGGTTTTACTATAGTTATTTTTTAGCTTTTGGAGCGATACTGCGCCGTTAACGGTAGTAGTTTTGCGGTCAATTTTACGTGAATGATAAGACCCAGCTCATTGGTGTTGCTGGGTATGGCAGGACAAGCCATCGTATGAAGCGCACTTGAATTCCCGGAGGAATGGCGGACAAGATTACAGCCAAACTCATCTGTAGAATAGTGCCTCCCAAATTACATGAAGTTCAATGAATTCTTGCATTTGCCTAAAACGTCGC
>NZ_ASSB01000128.1:0-14904 GCF_000520755.1 Paenibacillus sp. 1-18 | reverse complement strand
CCAGCAGGTGTCGCACTTCATATTACAATCCGTCTTATCAAAATTTCATTTTTTGCCGAGACTTATTTCTTGAGCCGGGAGTATCTGATGAAGCTGTTCAAGCAGCAGTTTGGTTACGGTATTCACGAATACGTACAGAAGGTCCGTATGGACAAGGCGAAGGAGCTGCTGAGCGATTCGAATCTGAAAATTCAGGAGATTTCCGATATGCTGGGCTACAAGGATAAAAACTATTTCAGCAAGGCTTTTCGCAATTATTATCAGGTTTCGCCGTCCGAGTATCGGGTAAGCCTGCAATAAACTACTTTTTTACCCTTAACGCTTCACTTATCTGCCTTTTTAAATCGGACCATATTTTTTAGAATGAGCGCATGGACGTTGATCACAAACAAATGGGGGAGTATCCATGATAAAGAAGATGATGGCGTTGTCCGGCAGTTTGCTATTGACAGTCGGTTTGTTGAGCGGATGCGGAAGCAGCAGTGACTCAGACGCGGCGAAAGGAAAGGCTGGCGGCAACGAAGAATTGAAACCGGTTACAATAAATATGTTTACAGCCTCACCGGAGTATACGGATGCTTTTAACGCGTATATCGAGGAGTACAAGAAGGTCAAGCCTAACGTAAAGATTAATCTGGAAATCATGCAGGCGGACTATAACACGATTCTCAAGTCAAAAATTGCCTCAGGCAGTACACCGGATGTGTTCCAAACGACGGCCGGAGGCGATATTGATACGTATGCTGATTATAGCGCTGATCTGACCAATGAACCACTGGCGGCGGCCATGACCGATGCAGTACGAGCGAATATGAGCTCCAGCGACGGCAAAGTGCTGGGATTACCCGTGAAGGGGAACCTGTTTGCGCTGATTTACAATAAGGATTTGCTTGCCAAGGCCGGAATAACCTCCCCGCCTAAAACGATTGCGGAGATGCAGGATGCAGTCACCAAGCTGGAGGCGAAGGGCATTACTCCATTTGCCAACGCATATAAAGAGTGGTGGGTATGGAAACACATCTTCCAGCACTATGTAGATGCTGCCGCGCAGGATGCAGGCGTGGAGCCGAAGCAGCTTGTTAATGATTTTATTGCAGGTAAAGCGAAAATCAAGGACTACCCCGTGCTGTACAACAACTTCTTTAGCTTCGTTGATTTGACGGTGAAGCATGGCACAGATAAGCCGCTGGAACGGGACAGCAATGCGGAAGTGAGTGATTTTGCATCCGGTAACGCAGCGTTTATGACAGGTAAAGGCGCATGGGATGAGGAAGCGATTAAGAAGATTAATCCTGATCTCAAGATTGGTATCATGGGATATCCGGTAAGTGACAAAGCCGAGCAATCGGTCATCATTACTGGTGCCGATCAGGCACTGCGTATCAACAAGGATTCCGAAGTATCCAAGGAAACGATTGAATTCTTCAACTGGCTGTACACTTCAGAATACGGTAAGAACTGGTTCTCCCAAGTGGCAAAAGTAATTCCTCCAATTAAGGATGCGCCGCTTCCTGATCTGGAGATGCCTAAGGAAATGGAAAGTATTTTGAAAACATCGAAGTCCGGTGATCTGTCGGTCAACTACTCGCTGGATACGTTCCACCAAAAGTTTGGCGAGCTGATGCAGGCTTATATCAGCGGCAACATGAACAAGGATCAGGCGGTTGCAGAGATTGAAAAGGCATGGGTTCAATTGGGCTCGGCACAATAAGGCTGATTTGTCAGAGACGTCCATACGGGCGTCTTTTTGTGCTGTAGATAGGCTTTTGCAGGATTGTAAACAAAAAAATATTTAATAATATTTAAATATTTACTTGCAAAAAGTTATCTGGTTATGGATAATAGATTGTGTGCAATATATCTACGACATACAGTATACATAATGACTGCAAGGTGCAAACATGAGGGATACTCCGGTTGGGGAATCTCTTTGTTACGTTTGGGCTGTGCCGATTGTGTTTGGAATAGACCGTGTAGATGGATGGGTATCTTGATTTTTGTAGTAAAGATTGGAGAAGAGAGGATGAGCATTTTGACGAATTCGTTGTTTACACCGTATAAACTGAAGGATTTGGAATTAAAAAACCGTGTAGTCATGGCCCCGATGTGCCAATACTCGGTGACCGCCAAGGACGGGATTCCGAACGATTGGCATCATGTTCACTACTTGAGCCGGGCTATTGGAGGCACGGGTCTAATTATTATAGAAATGACAGATGTAGAGCCGGATGGACGAATCACGGACTATGATCTGGGCCTCTGGTCAGACGAACATATTCCTGCTTTTAAAAAGATCGTGGACGGCATTCACGCACACGGGGCCAAGGTAGGCATCCAAATTGCTCACGCGGGCCGTAAAGCTGAGGATGCGGTAGTGCCGGTTGCTCCTTCGGCCATTGCCTACCCAGGTGCAAATTATAAACAGCCACGTGCACTCACCACAGAAGAAGTGCAGGGCATGGTGCAAAAATTTGCAAATGCCGCCCGGCGTGCGGTTCAAGCGGGCGTGGACACGATTGAACTTCATGGCGCGCATGGCTATTTGATTCACCAATTCCATTCGCCACTCACGAACAAGCGGGATGACGTATATGGTCAAGATTTAGCCCGTTTTGGTGTTGAAGTGATTCAGGCTGTGCGCAAGGAAATGCCTGCGGGCATGCCGTTAATCTTCCGCATTAGCGCAGTGGAATACGTAGATGGCGGGTACGATGTGGATCATGCCATTGAGCTGAGCCGTGCTTACCAAGCTGCCGGCGTAGATGTCGTTCATGTCAGCTCGGGCGGAGAAGGACCGGCTGGAGCCAGAAAGCCGGGCAATTATCCGGGCTATCAAGTGCCGTTCGCGCGCCAAATTCGCGAGGCGCTGAGCATTCCGGTGATCGCTGTCGGCGCACTGGATGACCCGGCCTTGGCGCAGTCTGTTATCGGCAATGAGGATGCCGATCTGGTCGCTATCGGACGCGGATTGCTGCGCGATCCTTACTGGGGCACGCATGCAGCGGTGACATTGCGCGGCGAGAAGCCTTCCATACCTGAACAATATCAACGTGGCTACTGAGGCCTAAGTATCCCCACGTTGTTTATATATAAACAGGGCACTTGCAACGAAGCGTACACTTTGTTGCAGGTGCCCTATTTGTTTTGAGGAATACGAATTGAACATGAATAAATGTGATTGATTTTACATTTTATGGGTTATTTTTTCTGTATAATAATCACATTTGGTGTTTTAGGGGGCTGGAAGAAATAGATTATATTATTGAAACGAAGAAGCTCCGTAAACAGTTTGGAATGTCAGTAGCCGTAGACGATATATCCTTACATGTGGAGCGGGGGAGTATCTACGGTTTTCTTGGTGAAAACGGAGCTGGCAAGACGACCACCATCCGCATGCTGATGAGGCTGATTGAGCCTACAAGTGGGGAAGTTTTTTTATTCGGCGAGCGACTAGAGAAGAACTATCCGTCTATCTTTTCTAAGATTGGCACGATCATTGAAACCCCAGGTTTATATGAAAACTTGAGTGCACGCGATAATCTGAGAATATGCTGTAAGTACATGGGAATGAAGGATGATGGAAGAATAGAACGTACCTTAACCACGGTAGGTTTAGAGCATACCGGTAAAAAGAAGTTCAAAGATTTTTCTCTAGGAATGAAGCAACGATTAGGGATTGCAAGGGCGCTTGTTCATGACCCTGAGTTGCTCATATTGGATGAGCCGACGAACGGGCTGGACCCATCTGGAATTAAGGAAATTCGTCAGCTATTGAAGCGGTTGTGCGAGGAAGAAGGGAAAACAATTCTTATTTCCAGTCATATCTTGAGCGAAATTCAGCAGTTAGCTACACACATCGGGATTATACATAATGGAAAACTGTTAGCGGAAGATCGTTTGAGTCGGTTGGAGGAAGGTTTTGAGCAATACACAGATGTAAAGGTAGACGATGCAGAAGCAGTACAAACATTCCTGCAAGAGCACATCAAGCAGCTACAATCTGATGTGCTATCCCCGCAACAACTAAGAATTCATAGTCCGGTTGAAAATACAGCCGCGTTAAATAAACAGTTAATGGATCATCAGTTTTCAGTATATGAGATACACACCTCAAAACAGACGCTGGAGGAGTACTTTCTGACTCTCATTTCAGGAGAGGATGGGCGACGTGATTAGAGCAGAACTCATTAAGCTTAAAGACTCTAAAGCCTTCTTGTTGAGCTATATTATATTGCTGGCTGTTGTGCTGCTGGAATTCGCGACAAGTGCCATTTTCTACCGATATTCAATTGATCATCTGGGCTGGAACTATTATTTTATGAATATCGTTTTTATGGTCAATATTGCAGCCGGATTCATCAGTTACTACATACTTACAGGCCATATTTTTGCGAGAGAGTACCAGGAAAAAACGCATCTGTTTATGTTTACCACACCTGTCACCAGGGTTAAATTTTATTTTAGTAAATTGATCATTATTTATGGATTTATTATGGTGTCCTTATTTTTTGTTCTGTTTTTGTCTGCATTATTAGGCATGTTCATTACAGATCGACCTTTAACGATGGCTATCTGGATATACCAGATCCAAGTGTTTGCCAAAATGTGTGTAATGCATGCGATGTTAATACCGATAGCCTCCTTTTTTGCTATACACTGGAAAAGTATTATGGTGGTTGTACTCTTAGTTTGTACTGCTATATTTTTAAGTTTTTTGTACAAAAGTGAATGGTACCCGTGGATTGTACCCTATCTTTTATCTCCCAATGAAGGAAGCGCGGTCAGACACGTCAATATTCCCGTAGCGTGGTTGAGTATATCCATAACCTTTCTTCTTGGATTGTTTTTATCCCTATGGGCATATCAAAGAAGGAGCTAGATGGAGAGAGTTTTCAAAGGAGGTTTACTATGCTTGACCTGTTTAAAGCAGAGTGCTTGAAGCTGAAAAGAACTAAGATTCTTTTGTTGAGTGTAATGATTCTAGTATTAACCATTGTTTTAGAATTTTATAGTTACGCGGGTAGTCCCAAGTATTCCATAGATCGTGATGGTTGGAATGACTACTTTATGAGTGTTGTTATTCTTATTAATTTTCTGACCGGGTATATGAGCTACTATATTTTGACTTGCTATATCTATGCAAGAGAATATCAGGACAACACCCATATTGCCCTGTTCACAAGCCCGGTTCGTCGGAGTCGCATTTACTTCAGCAAGTTACTCGTTATTTATATGTACATTGCTGTCAGCCTGTTGCTGGCATTTGGGCTATCTGCGCTATTGGGTATGTTTATTACGACCAGACCGCTAACTTTTGATATCGTACTTTATCAGCTTGGGATTTTCGCCAAAATGATTCTTATGCACGCTATGCTTATCCCGATCATCACGTTTTTCGCCATTCGCTGGAAAAAATTTGTGCCCGCTATTATGGGAATGTGTACAGTTATGTGTTTAAATTTCGTTTTGGTTAATACCCCGGGGAATACCTTTTATCCATGGACAGCACCGGTATTGTTTTCTCCGCACGGCACACTTGGGAGAACGTACACGAATGTTCCTGGAGGGATCATCAGTATTTGCTTTATTTTTGTGCTCGGGCTTTTGTTGGCGTTGCGAAGTTATGTCCGTATAGAGAAATAGTAAAATGTGTGCTCTCACATTAATGATGATGTTCGGCACGCTATTAGTAGCGTTGATCGGATTAATCGTTACGATTGTTATGGCGTTGAACCAAAACAAAAAGAATTAGACCGCCCTGCTCAAGGGGAAAACGGTCTATTTCTGTAGATCACCTTTGAACAGCCGACCGCTCTTCAAAGCGGCTGTTACCTGGTGAAAACTTTAACCTCCTTCGGAGCGAGCGTCACGGTGATCGAACCGTTGTTGACCTGAATGGAATCGTTGCTTAGTTGGTTGGTCAGACGTGTGCCGTTGGACAGGTTGTCAAAGTTGCCAATGGTTCGGGTTTGGCTGCTCCATGAATTGTTGATGAGTACGATGGCCTCGTCGCCATTTTTAGAGCGCTGGAAGCTGTAAAAGAAGTCGTCCACCCATTTTTCCTTTTGGCTGCCGTTTTGCAGAGCAGGGTGGTTGTTGCGCACATAGTTCAGCTTAGCAATGTACTGATACAGGTCATGGTTGGCGTTGAAAACCACATTTTCCCGATTGGCCGGATCATCTCCGCCGCTAAAGCCCTGCTCGGTGCCTTGATAGATGATTGGAATCCCGCGCGATGTTAAAGTAAAGCCCAAAGCAGCCTTGAGCTGAGGCCATTTGTCATAGTTAGCACCCGGCTTGCCGGAGGCGTCATTCAGGAAACGTTTTACATCATGATTGTCGATAAATACACCGTTGGTCTGGGCATCGCGATAGTGACGATCATCGGAGTAGCGTTCCTTGATTTTTCTCATGGATTGATCGTGTCCGAACACATCCTTGATTGTATAATACATCGGAAAATCCAGTGCAGCATCGAGATATCGGGTGTAGTCGCCCACATAAGCGGGATCGCCGCTGTAAATCTCACCGATGGTGAAGGTATTCGCGGCTTGGTCAAAATCCTTCAGAAAGCCTTTGGGTACATGCTTGGCGGTATCTACTCGCAGTCCGTCGACGCCCGTCTCGTTCAGAAGCCATCTGATCCAGCTTTTGAGCTCGTTGGCTGTTGCGGGGTTGTCCTGATTCAGGTCATCCAATCCGGCCACGTCGCCGTTTTCAATTTTCCATTGGTTGTTGGAGTTGTAATCTGCACCTGTAATGTCGCCATTGTGATGATACCAGTCGGCTTTGTCAAAGGGAGCCTTGGCAAAGCCGTTTCCTGGCTGAAAGTCGCCGGTGTGATTGACGACTACGTCCAGCATAACAGCGATATTTTTGTCGTGCGCCTTACCAACCAGCTCTTTGAACTTGTCCATTGTACCGAGATGCCCGTCTACCGCATAAAAATCATACGTATGATAGCCGTGATAAGCGTAATCGCTCTTTTGCATCGTTACCGGAGTAATCCAGATGGCGGTAAAGCCCATATTCTTAATGTAGTCGAGCTGGTTGATAATGCCTTGAAAATCACCGCCATGCCATTTGCGCATGTCGCCGTTGTTGGAATTGAAGCCACCGTAATTATCGTTCGATGTATCCCCGTTGCTGAATCGGTCCGTCATGATAAAGTAAATGCTCTGTTTGCTCCAGCCTGTGTTGAGGGGGATGGGCTTGGAGAGGGTACCCGGATCTATAGGAGTGAAGGCGCCTCCGTCTGAATAGTTAAATCAACTCCGTTAGAGTTGGGTGCGTAGGTAGAAGTACTTACGTTTAAGGATACACCTGAAAGTTTTTCTGTTTGGATAGGTCCTGCAACTTCGTTGAGGTCGGTTGTGTAGGTGGAGGACCCTACGCTGAGGACGCTCCCTGAAGGCGCCCCCGTTCGGATAGATCCTGCAGCTCCGTTAGAGCCGGGTGTGTAGGTAGAAGTCCCTGTGCTGAAAATATAGTTTTTAGTATTGTTGCTGTCCCAGTTGTTATTGCCGTCATTAAAGGCGGCTTCCAATTGGGAGGCAGATCCGATATCAATAGTAATTTTAGCATAGCCGCTAATCTCGGCATCCTGCATTTTCACACCGGGTACGGCAGTCCAATTACCACCAGCCGGGCGGTAGTGGATGTAAGGCGAGTTGAAGCCTTTTTTGTAGTATATGGTTACCTTGTTGCCTGTACCGCCGCCGTTATCGCCAGGCTTGGCCTTGCTGATAATATACTGTTTGAATCCACTCAACTCACCAGTTGGTGAGCCGTCGCTGTTGACGAGATTATTGATGCGTAATAGTGTAAAGCCGTGATAACCGAACTTCGTGATTTTCTCTTCTATTTTCTGGAAGCCGCTGCCGCCCGTAGGGAGCGCGTTTTCACCATTCAGGCGAACGCCCTTCGCATTCGCGATCGAGGAGACGGTATCTACCAGTGTGGACGGCAAGGAATAATTCGGTGCAGTGCCACTGTCATTCATCTCCAGAGCAGTAAAGGTCAAATCCAGATCGGCATCCTTGAATTTCTGAATCAGACGATTGTAATCATAATATCCGCCTGCATGCTCTGTGCTGTGAGGCATCGCAGGGTTGTTCATCTGCCAGTGCAGGCCGGAAATCTTGGCTCCGATCCGAACACCGAACACGGAATCGAAGTTTTTGTGGGCAACTGCTCCGATGACGCCCAAATGGTTTTCGAGCACGCTTTGGTACCACGACAGAAAATCCTTCCCGTAAGCGGAATTATACCCGCCGTTCGTGTAGAATCCGTCCCCGTCGCTCGGCGGATTGATTTGGCTAAGGCTGCTTAGCTTGGTCCCCCAAGCCGCATTAATCTTGTCCAATGATCCATACTTTTCATTCATGGCTGTGCGGAACGCATTTTTGGCTGTTTCCGTATAGGCTTGGAACTTGCCGCGTGCCGGGTAGCTCCATCCTGCCGCCGGATAATACGACGGGTATCGCAATTCACCGGAAGGACCGCCGCTTAAATAAATTTTGGGAATAATGCTTTTGTATCCGGCAAAATTTTTAGCGAACGAAGCATACAGCTCGTCATATTGCTTGCCAGTTCCGCTCCACAGCGGCGAAAGGGCTTCGTTGTTGACATAGCCACTTTCATCCTTGAACTGCATTTCATCTGCACTGCCCTTGCTCGACAGCCAGCTTGGCAGCGGGATATTGCAGTCATCCCCTACATTTCCCTTGCACTTATGCGTAGAGATAATAGGAACCCACTTCAGAGCTGCTTCTTTCACAGCATCTGCATAGGTTTTGTAATAGCTCCAATCGAACTGGTTATCGCCTGCGCTCTCCACATAGCCCCACCAGACGTCGGTGGTAATGGCATACACACCGTTACTTTTCAGCGTTTGCAGTTGCTTTTTGAATGCGCCCCAGTCATTGATTTTCGCCAGCGGCCCCATGACAGAAGCCTGAAAATCATCAGCAACCGCAGCGCTCGCGGTATTGGAGGGTGAGCCAATGAAGGCGGTCAGAGATAGCACAAGGCTTAGCAGAATCAGGCACCCTTTGTTCCATAGACTTCGATACAAGGTCAAACCGATCATCCTCCCCAAAGCAATAGTCTATTTCGACAACATATTGTAAACGTCTACAAAAATAGTATAAAGCAAGCGGTTGCACAAAAAGAAGAATTTATTGCACATTAGAGGTGGACGAATATGACATTTTCCGTTAGCAACCGTGTGCTTAAAATGAATCCAGGCAAAATAATAAGGCATAGGTCTGAGTAAGACGCATGCCTTGTTGGGTGGTGCAGATAGCCAATGCCAGCATAGAGGAAAGGGAGTGCATAAAAGCCTTGTTCCAGCCTGTATGGAAGGAAAGTATGGCCGAGGCTGCTTGCTTCATCGTAACTTGCTTAATAAATGGGGCGATTCTTTTGGTCAGCAATACCGCTTTTGCGATAAAAATACGTATTGATCCGATCCCGCCATTCCTTGGCGTGTTCAGCCTGATGCTCCAGCCGCTCCAGCACCTGTTCATATAGCCCTTCATTCAGTTGCTCTCGCAGACTGATCCATGTGTCTTTGAGATGGGCCGCACGTTCCGCACCTTCGAAATGGGTATCATAAATGTGCTGAATGACGGTTTGGCCGGAGTGGAGCGTGTGCGTATACGGAACATGGTGAAAAAATAATAGCAGCTCATCCGGGCAGGTGTCAGTAGATTCGTAGATCTCGGCATGGGGAGGAAAATATTGTCCTGCATAGCCGGTTCCGGTTGCAGTCGTGCGATCTACTCCGATGCCTTGGCAATCGGCAAAATGGTAGGTGCCCCACATCGAATATTCATAGCCGTCTACATCGGGCCCATAGTGGTGACCGGGACTGACCATCCAGCCGACCCCAAGGGGAGCTGTGTAGGATTCGTAGATATTCCACGAATCGAGCAGCATCTGCTTAATGGCAGCAATTGAATCTGCACTGGCATCATCAGTCCCTTGCCTGCTAAACGTCAGCCGAGCCTACTCATCCGCGATTTCGTCTGCGGATAGCTCCGGGTCCCATGCCAACCGGCCGTAGCCGTAAAGATTGGACTGGGCGAGCAAATGTCCGGTCCAATTGGTGTCTGCTCCAATATTGGATACAGCGGCGCTTCCAAAGTTCGTGTGCTTGGGAACACGATTCGTTGGCTCCTCAAGGAAACTGCCGCTCCTATCATGGACAGTAGCTTTTCCGCGAAGAGAACCAGATTCGCTGTTGCTATGCAAAGCGCCACTCACGATACGCTTGATGGTGGAGCCTTTTCCTCGTGCATAGGTGTCAAAATCGAGAACCTCCTTCCATTGCGGAACAAGGTAACATAAATGCTTCTGTTGTCCGGTATACTCTTGCGTAATTTGAAATTCCAGCAGTACCTGAGTGGCTTCCAGCGCGCCGAGCAGGGGAGAAACAGGCTCCCGCACCTGAAAATCCATGGGGCCATTTTTAATTTGTAAAATGACGTTATCCCGGAACAGTCCATCCAGTGGTTTAAAATGGTCAAAGGCCGCGCGAGCCCGATCCGTCTTGCGATCGCGCCAATCCTGCTTGCAGTCGTAGACGAAGCAGCGCCAAATCACACGCCCGTCATAGGGCTGCAACGCATCTGCCAGCATATTGGCTCCATCGGCGTGATGACGCCCGTAGCTGAACGGGCCGGGCCGATTCTCGGAATCGGCTTTTACTACGAAGCCGCCCAGATCTGGTACGGCGGCGTAGATTTCCCGGGCTTTGACCTGCCACCATTCAGCAACACCCGGGTCCAGATGATCGGCGGTAGTTAGTCCGCCGAGCTGCATAGGACTGGCATAGTTAATGCTCAAGTAGATTTGGATGCCATAGGCGCGAAACATCGCAGCCACTCTGGCCACATCCGGTAGAAATGTATCTGTAATCAGCTCCGTTTCTACGTGATGGACATTCACGTTGTTAATGGATAACGCCTGAATGCCAACAGAGGCAAGTAGACGTGCGTAGTCTCGAAGGCGATCCATATTTGTAGTAAAGGCATGATTGTCGTAGAAAATGGATGCTCCCGCGTATCCGCGTTCTACACTACCGTCCATGTTATCCCAATGGTTGATCATGCGAATGGGATTAGCCGGATTGGATAGTACATCCTGAATGGGTGCTGGCAATGATTCTTCGGTGGCGAGCTTCAGCTTGCCATCCAGTCCGCCTTGCAGGTAGCGCAGCAGATGAAAAACCCCATATAATACGCCTTTGCTGGTCTGCCCGGCCACTGTGACGTACGTTCCCCTGATATCATCGTTATCAGAGGAAGCTGAATATGTTGGGTGTGGAATCTCCATCTCGCGAATTCGGTAGCCTTCTGTGCTTACCTCTGCCTGTTCTTCTGCGCTAAATCGTTCTGCGACCCATGGATGCTCTCGGAACGTACCCAAAGCAATGGATGGCGGACTCACAGGAACGGCGCTGATCCTTGGCTGCTGTCCGAACATGGAGGCCAATCCGTGTTGAAGCTCAATCGCAGCCGTGTGAAGTACTTCATCTGTCTCTTGAACCACGATGACTCTGCACCAAGCCGGTAAATTCTTCACCCTTTGATTGCGGCGATAATGCAGCCAAGCGTCATAGCCGCTCTTTTTTTGCATATCCATACGCTTGCTCATATTTGGCGCCTCCTTTTGGACAGGTGAATATTAGTATCAGACATGCTGCTCCTGGTCCTGACTCAGATGCCGGGGAAGAGTCAGATGGTTGCCCTTGCCTTCATACAGCCATAAAATAGCGGTAACTCCGCGTGGGTAATTGGGTGCTGCCGTAGTAGCTGTGAATGGCCTGAGCGAGCATGAATTCCTGATCCGGGCTCAAGCTTGCCGATTCCATCCAGCGATTAGCCTGGACACAGGCTGCGGTCAGGTCTGTAAAATGCTCCAAGGCATAGCTCGCCACGTCTTCAATATCCTTGAACAGCCGGGTGTAGTAATACGTCGCTTCGATGCCTGTCGTCACGATGCCACCACGATAGAAGCATATAGCGAAGGAATACGTGCGTTTTTCGCCTGCCGGAACATTCATGAGGAGTGCACCCGTCACGCCCAGACCAAAGGATAAATTCTCGGCCATAGTCTCCCCAAGCAGCTTCTCCAGTGCAAATCCACTGGCAGGTATTGCTTCGCTACTGTTGGTCACAATGGCTGTGCTGCGCCCTTGGCCGATGCCCGTGAGTCTCTCAGAGCGGGTGGAATCGGCAGCGTCCCTGCGAGGGTCTTCTCCTACAATGCGTATGCCGCTGTACGGATCACTGCCCTGATAGCCGAAAAGAGCCCTCCGCGCAGCAGTCCCCTGCGTGTTATCGACCGTTAGCTCGGCAAATACCGCTGGAACCAACGCTGCCCGCAGCTCATCTATACCCGCAATTCCCGGTTCGGGCACCGGGCGAACGGGAGAGTACAGCCGGAACGTCAAATCGCCTGCCTGCCATGTATCTGTTCCTGCTTTTAGCTCGCGGGTAATGTCTTGATCGGCAAAGGCAACGAGCAGAGGCTCCGTTTTTTTATCCTTTTTCTCCACATCATAGCGGGTACTTTCGTCCTCTGCAGATGCAAAAAAAGGAAGCGCTTCGTATACGCTGCCGTCTCTGGATTGCAGCCCGATATATACATTTTCATCCGCAGGAATGAATGACTTACATATACAAAAGTATTTTGCAGCATGCTCATATATTCGCCATATGCTATACTCACTTGATCTCACATAGAGCCTAGCATGCTACGCTCGGAGGAACCATTGTCAAATCGCGCAGTAATTTATCCAAATCGCGCCAAACACGATATACTGGAGTAAAATCCTATGCATGCAAGGAGGGAAGACATGTCATCACCACGTTTACCGAATCGTCCCCATGATCCAGACCTTACGGTCGCCGGAGAGGAATTCTTTTTTCCCGATGTGCGGACTACGGTCAATCTATTTGCCATCCATACACGAAGTGTCGGAAGAGACTGGAATTATCCGCCACATAAACATCCGCAATATGAAATTAACATCGTGCTTGCGGGAGAGCAGGTCATGGTTGTGGATGGTCACAGCTTTATTCAGCGACAGGGGGATCTGATGCTTTTGCGCCCGGGAATGGTCCACTCCAGCCGCAGTAGCGGGCAGGGGTTTACGTATTTTTGCATGCATTTCGACATTGATGATAAATTGTTTCTTTCGCTCCTGAGTCGTTTGGAGCAAGTGCTTTTTCCAGCTGATGGCGCGGTGGCGAAGCAGATGGGGCCAGCGCTGAGTAAGCTGCTTGACCTTTCCGCGCTTGAAGACATGGGAATAAATGGTGATTCGGTGGCAAAGCGTATGCGGATTCAATCTGCTGTATTTGAACTGTTCGCAACGCTGTGGGAGGCGGTATCCAGTGAAGCTGCTCATCTACCAGGGCGTGGATATGTGCAGGCAGAGCTTGCCCATCAGATTGCCAGTCGGCTTCAGGGCAGGGTCAATCAGCCATATAGGCAGGTTGGCTCGGTGGAAAAACAGGATGGGATTGAGGGAATTTCATCCGAACTTGGTATTAGCGTGTCCCATTGCAATCGTGTATTCCGTAGTGTTTTTGGCGTATCTCCGCGAGTGTATCTCTCCGAGCTTGTCTTGCATGAGGCCAAGCTGCTGCTGGCTGATCCGCAATGGTCCGTGCAGCAAATTGCTGAACTGCTCGGCTATGTGGATATTGCACATTTTAGCAGGCAATTCAAACGCTGGTCCGGTCAGTCGCCGACATCCTACCGTAAGAGCGTAGCTCCTGAAAGCTCATCTGAATAAAAATATATATGATTATATAATAGTTATGATATAAGACTTATAAAGGAGATGATAATAATATGAATTTACATAAAGACCTTTCAATTGAACAATCAAAAGGAAGAGGAAGTACAGGCGTTTTTTGAAAGGGTCGGCGCCTTCGATCATTTGTTTACTCCAAGTGCGAGCTATACACGTGGTCCGATCACCGTAGATACGGAAAAGGCGAAGACTCCATTCGAGGGGAAATTCTGGCCGCAGTATTTTGCCGCCAAGCATACTGTACCGCATTTCTCCAAGACTGGCTCGATCGTTCTCATGTCCGGAGCCTTCAGTCAACGGCCAATGGGATTTGGTGCTACCTATGGAGAGGCTAACGGCGCGATTGAAGGCTTGGGCAAGGCGTTGGCGGTAGAATTGGCTCCGGTACGGGTCAATGTGGTGTCTCCCAGCACGATCTGGCGAGACGGCCCCGAGGGAGAGCAGCGGGCGCAGGCTATTGAGGAATACAAGGAAGTAACCTTACTACGGCGAGTGGGGTATAATGAGGAAATCGTACATACTGTGTTGTACCTGATAACTAACAAGTTCACCACCGGAAGCGTGCTGTTCCCAGATGGCGGTTATACGATGATCTAATTGCTGGAAGCTGACGTGTGCATATCCACCAGTCCAATACACACTTACAATGTGTTGGACTGGTTTTCTTTTTCAGGAGATGTAGCGAGATGGCTCAGGTGGGCTATAAAATACTACAGATACTGCAAAGTCAGGCCCGCATGCCATGACTGAGCTGGGCAAGAAGGTTGGACTTTTGGAAAAAACAATCAACGTGGTAGAACGGCCATATTTGCCGCATTCATCCCTGAATTCCTCCAATCGGGGCATAGTTTCTGCCATGATAGGCTTTCCCATTTTCTCAAGTGAAACCATGGCATGATATCATGCAATCGTACCTTTATCCTCCATGCGCCGCACTCTTTCCGTTATAGTCAGCTGAGAAAACTAATACCGTACAAAAGAATACTGGCACAGTACGAAAAAATGTCTCAGTATGTGTGGGAAAGAAATGTCCCAAAGCACGCCTGTTGAATAACCACAAAATGGTAGAAAAA
>NZ_ASSB01000127.1:0-19697 GCF_000520755.1 Paenibacillus sp. 1-18 | reverse complement strand
TTTCTTTTATGTGTCCACAAATAGGGTCACAGTTCAAAACTCCGTGGAACTCTCTTTTTTTCGTGTTATCTATCTTGTAAAACATAACGAATCATGGTGGGCACTGTCCATTTAGTCATCACGACCCAAAAGATATTGGTATTTTTCGGATTCATTGCGAATATCCACAGCAAGCTCTTCATATTGGGCTGAAAGAACGATGGTACGAATACGTTGCGCTTCCGGATCTTTTGGATCCAGGAACCCTTCTTCAATCCACTTTTTAATCTTTTCTCTTACCGTTCGTTCGCCAGCGTCCAATAGCCTACAAATCTCTGTTATTGAGGCGGCATTTTGCTTGAATACCAATTGACGGAATAGTGTACGTTGCTGTATGTCCAGCTTACGGATCAGTTCAGGTTCTAGCCTGAGCATCTCGCTATTTTTTTGCCGAACGATCTCTGCTGCTTCCGAGTATACCTCAGCCAATCCATTCAAAAAGTACTCTAACCAAACAGTTATATCAGCATCATTTCGACCAAAATAATAGTTGTGGGAAAGCTTCATTTGCAGTGCTCGGTAATAATCATTCAGGTTTCGATCGTAGAAATTTTCCAAAACAAACAATCCTTTCAGACCATACCCCCCCCTACGCAAAATGTACGTAGCGATCATACGAGCGGTTCTTCCGTTGCCATCCATGTACGGATGAATAGTTAAAAACTGCCACATGGCTGTTCCTGCTTGAATGGGAGCAGCTAAATTCACATTATTCGGCGAATTAATCCATGCAATCAAGTCTTCCATCAGAACAGGAACATCTTGGGACTCCGGCGGGAGATAAAAGCCTGCCTGATTGCGGTCGCCGACATTATTTTGTTCATTACGGTATTCGCTCAGTCTTGGTCTGCGTCCATGTACAACTTTAATGATAGCATGTAGTTTTTTAATCCATTCTTCGGTGATGGGCAGTTCACGCTGCTCCGACTCATCTAGAAATTCAATTGCCTTCATCAGGTTATAAACTTCTTGTTCTTCGTCGTTTTTACTGGATTTATAAAGAACCTTCCGCTTGGCTTCATTGTCCAGCGTGTTACCCTCCATTTTGGTTGAAAGAAGTACAGTAACTTCTTGTGCTTCTTTTTTTAATACCTCAAGAATCGTTGCTGGAAGCGGAAGCTGCTCTACAACTACGCTGGAGCGTTCTATTTTCAGTAAGTCATTAATCATCGACGACGTAATATTATATCTTGGCTTAAACATAAAATAAAGCCTCCTCTTAATTTTATTTTAACACATTTACCGCTAAATTACCGTAAATCAAATAATAATTAGTGATTTTAATGGAAAATCAATAAAAAAGAGCCCTACGAATAAACTTCGCGGAACTCTCTCTTTTATTGTTTTTCAGTTATTAGTATCTAGGAAAAATGTAGTCCAAGTTAATGACCTTGGACTACCACTTTCAAACTACTACACCCACTCTAAAACGTAGAGTAGCATTACGGCGGTTGCCAGCGAAGCGGGCAGAATTGTTCTGGAGAAGCGAAGCATTGGTGGCGATCGGAAGAACAATCTGCACGCGCAGCGCCTACGAACCGCAAGAAAGCTTCTCATACGTTTAATCACCCTATCCCCATTAAAATCATCGAGCAAAGCACAAGCCCTACACCGCACCCCGAGGTGTACACCTTGAGATGGCGGAGCGTGGAGGTTTTCCAGGCCGATAGAGCTTCATCGGAACGCAAGCGTTCGTTTTCCGCCTGTAGTGTCTTGGATTGGCGGATGAACAACGGTCTGATGTCGGCAAATCCCCGCAGGAAAAGGGTGAGAAAGCCGCTTTGCAGAACGTGGAAGATCGCGCTGATTACCAAACCCAGCAAGCCCAGCAGGAATAGCAGGTTGGCAGAAGCTATAGCTTCACGCCCATTCAGGAGCTGGGGGGAGGCATACATAAAACCCAAGGTGCCGACGAGCAGGGCAGTGATCCCAAAACGTAAAAACATTATTTTTCGACCCGTTTCGCAAAGCGCAGATCCGGGTTGGAACGAGCATCGAATACGATGCCTTGAATTTTAGGACTGATTAACGTTGTGTCCGCAGAGAACTGGATCGGAATAATCGGCAGATCCTCCATCAATACGTCCTCCGCCTGATGAAGCTGCTCGAAGCGTTTTGCCGGATCAAGCTCAAAGGTTGAGGATTCAATCAGCTTGTCATACTCCGGGTTGCTCCAGTTCGTAAAGTTGTTCGAATTTTTGGAAGTATAATGCCCCAATACGCCGAGTGGATCCAGGAAGTTTCCTTCCCAGCCCATACGGGCGATTTGGAAGTTTTTCTGCTTGAACGTATCAATGTACGTTTTCCATTCCTGATTTTCCAATGTCACTTCAACGCCCAGGTTTGTTTTTAGCATTTCCTGAATCGCTTCGGCTACTTTTTTGTGCTTGTCCGATGTGTTGTACTTGAAGGTGATCGGTGGCAGCTTGGTCAGACCTTCTTCTTTCAGGCCTTCGGCCAGCAATTGTTTCGCTTTCGCAGCGTCGAATTCATAGTATTTCTTCGTCGCTTCGTCGCGGAAGTCCTTACCGGATGGCGTTGTTGTTCCGTATGGAACGTATCCGTAAGCCGGAGTTTCTCCACCCTTGGTGACATGGGTCGCCAGTGTTTCGCGATCAATCGCGTAAGCGATGGCCTGTCTGATTTTTTTATTGTCAAACGGCTTTTGTTTTACGTTAAAAGAATGGGTGTACACGCTGAAAGATGGATGCGACAGGAATTCTTTGTTGCCTTTTTCCTGATCCAATGTATCCACTGGAAGGCTCAAAATCAGGTCCAGATCGCCTGTTTTGTACATTTGATAATAGGTTGTGGAATCTTGGACCATTTTAAAGTTGATGGTTGCCATCGTAATGGCATCCTTGTTCCAATATTGGTCATTTTTCACGAGCGTGATTTGCTCGTTATGCTTCCATTCTTTGGCTACATAGGCGCCGTCGCCGACAATTGTGCCCGCTTCTGCCGCCCATTTGTCGCTTTTCTCAACCACGGATTGATTTACTGGCAGATAGGCATGACCCACGGCGATGGTTGGGAAGAAGCCCAGTGGTGATTTCAGCTCTACCACCAGGGTTTTGTCATCCTTAGCTGTAACACCCACGTCCTCAATTTTACCTTTGCCTGTGTTGTAGGCTTCGGCTCCTTTGATGTAGTACAGGGTGGAAGGGTCGTAGGCAGCTGTTTTAGGATTCAGTACCCGCTTCCAGGAGTATTCAAAGTCCTTAGCCGTTAACGGATCACCGTTCGACCATTTGGCACCGTCGCGGATGGTGAAGGTATATGTTTTGCCGTCAGGGGACACGTCTACTTTGCTGGCAGCGCCCTCTACGATTTTGCCTGCTTTGTCGTATGTATACAGCCCTTCGTACAAGTTATCAATCACAAAGTAGGACGTTGTATCGGACGCGAAAGCAGGGTCCAGCGTGTAAGGCTCGCCACCTGCCAGATTGGCGGTGATTTCTTGCGGAATATCTGCTTGAGGAGCAGCGGACGGATCGTTGCTGGCTGCTTTGTCCGCAGTAGCGGAGCATCCAGCCAAAGTCGTTGCGACCAAAAGTAAGATGATAGTCATCCAGTGTATTTTCTTCATCGTGGTTTTCCTCTATTACTCTAATTAGTTATGCAGAAGGGCTAGTTATCCAAAAAATGAGGTGCATTCTACGGGGATTCATTCATCCTCCCTTCCGACAGGGTATGCCGCGTGTGCGGATTTCCATAAAGGAACTGCCATTTGTTCTACGCTCAGACGAGAAGCTGCGGATCATGTTATCACCCCTCCTTGTCTATGTATATCCCCGTTGCTAGTGCTGCGAACGCGGATCAAGCGCATCCTGAAGCCCGTCTCCAAGGGTATTGAACGCCAGCATGGTGAGCGATATCATCAACCCCGGGAAGAACAGCCGCCACCATTGACCACTTAAAATCACGCCAAGTGAATCGTTAGCCATCGTTCCCCAACTGGCGGATGGAGACTGAATCCCCAGACCGAGAAAACTGAGGAACGATTCGGCAAAAATAGCCGATGGAATAGTGAACGTCAGGTTTACGATAATGATGGCCGCTGCATTTGGTAGCAAATGCCTGAAAATAATGCGCGAATGAGATATCCCCAAGCTACGGGCAGCCAACACATATTCCTGCTGCTTGAGCTGTAGGATTTGCCCGCGAACCACACGCGCCATCCCGACCCATCCGGTATATGGACAAAGCAATAATCATCGTGAGCAGCCCCGGCTTCATAATAACGAGCAGCAAAATGATAATCAGCAGATAGGGGGATGCTGTATAAAACTTCAATAATACGCATCAGAATGCTGTCAATCCGGTCGCCGGTTTTACCATGTTCAGCACAATATCCAGCAATACAGCCCACGAGAATACCAAGCACCAAATCAATGGCGGCAGCAGCGAAGCCGATCATCAATGAGATTCGGGCTCCGGCCCATGTCCGTGCCCATACATCTCTCCCCAGATCATCCCTACCAAACCAGTGCTCTCCCGAAGGAGGGAGGTTCGTCTTCAATAGGGATTGGTCACTGGGCGCATAAGGAACCATGGAAGGACCGAAACTCGCCAGAGCTATGATCATGATAAGTAAGGAAAGTCCCAGCAGGGAAAGCTTATTGTTAAGAAGTCTGCGAAGCCGATTCCGCCAAGGTGATTCCTTGGGTCTGGTCAACGTGGGGGCGGACATCTGGCTGCGGTCTTACAGGACTGAACAGGCTGTCCCTTTCGACGGTAGGTGCTGCTTTCATGTTAATCTCCTTTGCTGACTAATTTGATTCGTGGATCGACAAGACGATAGGATATATCAATTAAAAATAACGTAACGACCAGAATGGCACTGTAGAAAATGGTCGTACCCATAATGACCGGGTAATCCCGGTTAAAGATGCTGTCTACAAAATATTTACCGATGCCGGGAATGGCGAATATTTTTTCCACGACAAAGGTGCCTGTAATGACGGAAGCGAATAGCGGTCCGATAAAGGACAGCACCGGGATCAACGCATTGCGCAATCCGTGACGAATGACGACTGCCCAAGAGGAAAGTCCCTTCGCTTTGGCGGTACGTATGTACTCCTGATGCATGACTTCCAGCATGCTCGTCCGCATAAAGCGGGCGATAACGGCAAGTGGTGAAACGGCGAGAGCCAGCGACGGAAGCACGGTGTGCTGCCAGGTGCCCCATGAGGCGACCGGAAGCAGGTGCCATTTGACAGCGATATATTTGATTAACAGCGGTGCCAAAATGAAGCTGGGCACGGAAATACCAATAATCGCGATAAACATCGAGATATAATCCAGTGGTCGATTATGATGCAAGGCAGCCAGCGTTCCGAGCGAAATGCCCGCAACAATCGCAACCACGATGGATTGAATACCGAGGAGAGCAGAAGGTGGGAAACCTCTGGCAATGAGCATTTAACGTCCGTCGTTTTCGACTGAATAGACGGGCCCATATCCAGCACCAGCAAATTTTTGAGATACAGTACATACTGCACTGCGAGCGGCTTGTCCAGATTGCATCTAGCGCGCATGTTTTGCAGCACTGCTCCGGAATCGTTTTCGAATCGTTCGAGAACGGATCACCTGGAATGATGTGCATGATGATGAATGTTAAAGTGACTAATCCACAACGTAACAAGCATCATAAAAAGGCGTTTTAAAATGTACATGGGGGTTTATTTCTCCTGTCTATGCTGAAAATAATGGCAATCAAAATAAACAAAAGGCTAAGATTCCGCTCCTTCCTCTCGACGAGTATCCTGTCGTATGATATGATGATACTCTGATAACGTGTTAACGAACTAAAGCGTTTGCCGCCAGTCCTTTGGATACGGGGGTCACTATTGTTGGAGGGGAAAAAGATGAGAAAGACAGCCATGTTTACGATGATGATTGGATTGATTATGATCGTGTTGGCCGGATGTTCCGGCGGTAAGGATAACAGCAAGTTGATTATTGGAATTGATGATAAATTCGCGCCAATGGGCTTTAGAGATGAAAATAACGAGCTGACCGGCTTTGATATTGATTATGCGAAGGCGGCCGGAGAACAAATGGGCAAACAAGTGGAATTTCAACCAATTGACTGGTCTGCCAAAGAATCCGAGCTGAACAGCGGACGTATTGATCTCATTTGGAATGGATACACCATTACCGATGAGCGTAAGCAAAAAGTGCTGTTCACGAAGCCATATCTCAAAAATAGTCAGGTCATTGTCGTTCCGGCTGCCTCCAGTATTTCCAAGCTGGCTGATCTGGCGGGCAAAACTGTGGGTCTCCAAACGTTGTCCTCGGCAGCCGATGCATTGGACGCAAGCCCGATCAAAAGCAAATTAAAGCAAGTACCCGAATATCCGGATAACGTTCTTGCTTTGACCGACCTGAAAACAGGACGTCTGGATGCGGTTGTCATTGATGAGGTTGTTGCCAAATATTATATGTCCAAGGAACAAGGGACGTATAAGCTGCTTGATGAATCACTGGCCCCTGAGGAATACGGCATCGGTGTGAAAAAAGGAAATGAAGAGCTGTTGACACAGCTGCAGTCCGCTTTGGATGAGCTGCACAAGAACGGAAAAGCCGCTGAAATTTCAAAAAAATGGTTCGGTGAAGATAAAGTATTGAACTAATACGTAATGTATTGAACTAAGGGTTTAGGAGTCGAAAGTTATGAGTATGGAATATATTTTGCGAATTATGAAGCCTATGCTTGAAGGGGCACAGATGACGGTTATTTTATTTTTTATCACGCTCGTTCTGTCCATTCCGCTGGGTTTTATCGTTACATTGCTGGCGAAAAGCCGGATTAAGCCAATTGCCTGGCTGATGCATACGTACATTTATGTTATACGCGGCACGCCGCTTCTGCTGCAATTGTTGTTCTTTTGTTTTGGTCTGCCCATGCTGCCTGTCATCGGGGAATATCTCGTCCTGGATCGGACAACGGCAGCGGTGCTGGCATTTGTGCTGAATTATGCCGCTTATTTTGCTGAAATTTTCCGAGGCGGGATGTTGTCGATTGATAAAGGTCAATACGAAGCCTCACAGGTACTGGGCTTGAGCAAGTCACAGACATTGATTAGAGTCATTGTGCCGCAGATGGTACGGATTGCTTTGCCAGCGGTCACCAATGAGGCGACAACGCTGGTGAAAGATACGGCGCTGCTGTACGCGGTGGCCGTACCAGAACTGCTCCATTTTGCCAATACGGCTGTGAACCGTGACTTTACGATTGTTCCTTATGTTGTAGCAGCAGTTATTTATTTGTTGTTGGCTTTGGTGCTGACACTGTTCTTCAGGGCATTGGAAAAACGTTTTAAATTTGAGTAAAAGGAATGTCGGGATATGAACACTAACGCAATTGAAGTAACTGATCTAAAAAAATCGTTCGACAAGCTCGACGTTCTGAAAAGAGTGAGCTTTAACGTTAAGGCAGGGGAGGTCGTAGCCGTCATTGGTCCTTCAGGCTCAGGAAAAAGTACCATGCTGCGCAGCTTGGTGTACCTGGAGGATGTGACGGGCGGGACGATCCGCATTCATGATAAAGCGCTGGTGGAAAATGGTCAGTATGCTCCGGCAAGCGAAATTAAAAGCATTACCACCGGGATGGGCATGGTGTTCCAGCATTTTAATCTGTTTCCTCATTTGACGGTGCAGGATAATTTGGAGCTGGCTCCAAAGTTGGTCAAAAAGGTAAGCAAGGCCGAACTGCGTCGACAAAGTGCAGAGCTGCTGGCAAAAGTCGGCTTGGCGGATAAGGCCGATGCGTACCCGTCCCGACTGTCAGGCGGACAGAAGCAGCGTGTGGCGATTGCCCGGGCAATGATGATGAATCCTGACATTTTGCTGTTCGACGAGCCAACCTCGGCCCTTGATCCCGAGCTGACGGGCGAGGTGCTACGGGTCATCAAAAAGCTGGCTGAGGAGCATATGACGATGGTCATCGTGACTCATGAGATGAATTTTGCGCGAGATGTGGCTGATCGCGTCATTTTTATGGATAACGGAGAAATTGCGGAATCCGGTACACCGGAGCAGATTTTCGGTAATCCGCAGCTGGAACGGACGAAGGTGTTTTTGAATCGGGTGGGGGATTAAAAACATAGTTGTTTGTTTGGGCGTATGTCGGGGAGGCGCTACGCGTGCAGATTATTCTTCCGATCGCTGTTGCAACGGGATTTTTTCATTTATATGACACTAGGTAAGGTTAAAATCCCGTTGCAAAGGCGAACGCTCCGCTTCTTCAAAACAATTCTGCCCGCTCCGCTCACCGACCACCTATGCTGCAACATATTTTTAAGCAGGAAGTGTGAGTAAGAATAAGAGCAAGGGAGATGGCAAGCGCCATCTCCCTTTTTGCAGTTGCAGGGCGTACTGCAAACTGGGTTTATTTAAGCTGATAAAGCACTCTTTTATCCATCATTTTCCTTATGGTTATGACCAGCAACTCATTCTTTCTCACTGCTAAATACTTCAATCATCGTCAATGCCCCCGTCCGATAACCGTGGGTGAACGCTGCTGCGGAGTACAGGGAAGTTGACTCGCTTAATAAATCAAACATGACTTCAATTTACTCAAAATCGACTGCCGATAATTTATTTTTCAACATCTCCATAAGATCGCAAATTTTTTGATTCACTTTTCGAGATTCGGGGTCGGTTGACTTTATTTGTTCACTGGGACGCCATTTCCTATAATAAATATTCTCCAAAATCATTTTCATCATCCCTCTCTATGAATACTGTTGTGTTAAGTCTTTGTCATCACGTAAATCCATCATCCAAGCAAAGTTTACTACATATGGAAGCTACATATTGATATTTATGCGTTATTCGCATAAAACTTTTTTAGTATACAAGCCGAGTTAAAAATGTACATGGGGTGCCACTACGCGGTCGTATTTCTTAACCAAGCTAAAAAGTTTGAAATCCGGGCACAAAGGCGAACGTTATGGCTTGAACAGCACTATTCTGTCCGCTTCGTTTCTTGTTCGACTTGGTGCTGACTTCTTACAAATCTCACAAACAACCTATTCCCGATATGAAAATGGGAACCTGGACATCCCAAGTGTTGTCTTGATCAACTTGGCGGATTTCCACAAGGTGAGTATCGACTTTATTCTTGGTCAGACAGATAATCCTGAACGTTACAGGTAAAAAGGTATTAGATGCACAATAAAGCTCCCGTGATGATTCACAGGAGCTTTATCGATTGCTGGTCTAACGGTATAATGTAGACCATTCACATAAAATTCTCTCTTTTTGCAGTTGCAGGGTATACCAATAGATCTAATATCAGCAACTTCAATTCTTAATTCATGAATCATTTCTAAATTTGCGGAATTCTTTAGGTGTTTTATTATAATGTTTTTTAAAAGACTGAATGAAGTGATTTACGTGATTGAAGCCCACTCTGTGGGCTATTTCAGTTATGGTATATTGTGTTGAGGTTAGTAATTCACTGCTTTTCTTGATGCGGTATTTAATTAAATAATCATAAGGGGTCATATGAATAGTTCTCTTAAAACTACGAGTGCACTCTGAAACACTTAGATGCGCTACAGCAGCAATTTCTTGCAGGGTTATGTTGTTTGCGTAGTTTTGGTGAATAAAGCTAAGCATCAATTGAAGTCTTTCCTGTTGCAGTTTCATGTATTTAGGTGCTTCCTCAGAAGAAAGCAAAATATTAGATATTAAGATGAACCATAGTTGTGCCGTTTTGATGGCTACTTCATATTCCCAACCCCAATTTTTTTTCAAATCAAACTTCTGTTTCATATCCCACAGCATTTGCAGGATTTGAATTTGCCATTCAGCATCCCCTTTAATTACTAGTGACACTAAGGAAGAGTTTGTATAAGGCAGTACATAATTTTTTTCCATCGCACTATCTGCATAAAAGGCCAGCAACTTCTCCGGGAAATTGAAACTGACATATTGACCGTGATGTGAAAGCTGGGTAGTAACGTGAAGAACACCTTTATTAATTAAAATGGCCTGACCTGTATCTAATTCATGATCAATCCCGTTCACTTGTATGACTAGCTTTCCCTTAGTGACCAAAGTGATCTGTAGTTCTTCATGCCAATGTAAATCGTTAAATCCTCTACCTTTAGGAATACTTTCATGAACCGTATGGGTGTACATGATGTATGGAAATGAAACATCGGGATAGAGAATGGTCTCGTGCAATTGTTTTTCCATAGAAGAGAGGGTCCTTTCTTATGACGGTATTCCTATATAACTCAGTTCAGTTTATTATGCAATTGTTCTGTGCACAGAGAATTGGTCAAAACATCTGAGAGGATCATTATGAAAATAAATAAAATATCGCTATCTTTGCATCCGTATTTTTTACTGTTCATCAGTATTTTGTCGGTTTCCGTCTCTTCCATCATGATAAAATCTTCACATACTCCAACCTCCGTGGCTGGAATGTTTAGATTGTATATGTCCGTCATATTCATGCTTCCTTTTCTACCCTGGAAAATGCTCCGCTCCTTAAAAATGACCAAAAAAGATTGGGGCACTGTTTTCTTGACCGGCCTTTTTCTCGGGTTGCATTTCTTATTTTGGATGGAATCTTTGGTATACACCTCAGTTGCCAGTTCCATGGTCATCTTATCCTTACAGCCTTTATTTGTAATGATTGGTTCATACTTTGTGTTTAGAGAACGAGCAAACCTATTCACTATTTTTTGTTTGATTGCTGCCCTTATCGGTTCGATTATTATAGCTTGGGGGAACATTGGGACCTCGAAAGAGGCACTAATCGGAGATGGGTTATCTTTATCGGTATGGGGATGTATTTTTGGGCAAAATCTCTAAAGTATACAGTTGCAAAATATTAAAATTGTTTACGGATTATTATGGGATTTAAGAAAACAATGGATGAGGAGAATACTTACATGGCAACGATTGAAGATTTTTTGAAACACGATATTCGGGTTGGAACCATCATTAACGCTGAGTTTTTTGCAGAAGCCAAAGTACCTGCTATTAAACTTGAAATTGATTTTGGACAAGATATCGGAATAAAAACATCGAGTGCACAAATTACAAAAAGATATGTAGCTGAAGAGATGATAGGGGAACAAATCATAGGTGTAGTCAACTTTCCTCCTCGACGAATAGCAGGCTTTAAGTCAGAGGTATTAGTCCTTGGCGGAATACCCGAAAAGGGGGACGTGGTTTTGTTGAAACCAGATATTAAATTACCTGATGGAACGCCCATCGGATGATAAATCGTTCCTTTTTCATCTGTGACCTTTTCATAAAAGAAGGTAATGGGTTGCAAGTATAGAATTACTACCTTAGGAAACTACTAAATTTTGGAGGTTGATAGCATGTCTGTAGTAGCTCAATATCTTCAGGAATGGCTAAGGCACAGATTGGTGTTGCAAGAATTGGTTGAAGTGATTCCGGATGAACATATTGACTTTAAACCCTGGGACAATGCGATGCCTATGGGTTCCCTAATTGTTCATATAGCCAGTTCTATGGAAATGTTCGTGAAAACCGTAAAAAATGGTACCTTCACTCCACCGACAAAAATAGATCAATATCACACAATAGCCGATGTACGCAGCATAGTCGATCAATTGACAGAGGAAACAATCCGAGAACTGAAGGGGTTAAATGCTCAACAGCTAGAAAAGGAGATTGAATTTAAAAACTTCCTTGGCACTGGGAGCTTCTGGCTATCCACGGCGAAAGACCATGAGATTCACCATAAAGGCCAATTATTTACGTATGTACGAATGGTTGGAGTACAAAATATACCTTTTATGATTATGCAACCTCCCCAAAAAACAAATTAACGTTCGGATGTATCATTATACGAAACCCAAACGGTAGCTTCATAAATATGAGACGGCAGCCATGAAAACGGCTGCCGTTTTCTCCTCCATTAACGAGCAGTTTTACCCTAATGCCTACCCGTAAAATTTACTCACTCTGAAAGCGAGATATCTTCTTTTGATTGGTTATTTGAAGAAGGCTTTTTATTGAATGCTAATAACAAGATCAGTCCGATGATACATAATACACCCATCCATTGGAAGAAGCCAAAAGGCTCTTTTAACCAAAATACAGTTGTTAGAACAGCAGCTAGCGGTTCCAAACTACTTAGAAAGCTTGTTTCTTTTGGTGAAAGACTTTGTAAACTTTCTATATAGAACCAAAATGCGATCATTGTACCGAATATAATAACGAATGCTAGGTATAAATAGGTTTCTGGTGTCAAGGTTTTAAAATCGATTTGCCAAGGTGGATGGATCAAGCTTAATCCCAAACCGCCAATGACCATAGCCCAACCCACAATAACTAGGGAACCATATTGCTTCAAAAGAGGAATGGCGTATAAGGTATAAAAAGCCAGGGCTATTGCTGATAAGATACCCCAAACGATTGCGATCTTCGGAACGGATAGTTGAGAAATAGAGCCGTTTGTTAATAAGAAAAAACAACCCACTAAAGCCAGGAAAATAGCTGACAGATCCTTTCGTGTGAAGACAATGTGCCTTCGCAGAACTAAATAGATGATAATCATTACAGGTGCTAGATATTGTAATAATGTCGCGACAGCAGCATTACCACTTTGGATCGATGCCATATACGTATATTGGACCGCTAGCATACCCACCAAGCCGTAGACAATGAGTTGGAAAGCGGTTCTTTTATTTTTCCATACAGCCCATATTTGTGAACGTTCCTTTACCAAAAATTGTACAGCTAACAGTAAGACACCAGCCATGAGTAAACGTACCGTTACAAGCCAATTGACATCAATTTGTTGAAAGAGTTTTTTGGCAACGGTCCCGCTGACACCCCAAAATATAGCTCCTGTGATAACAAGAAATAATCCTGTTCTTCTAGCTGATTTGTTCATGAATATTCTCTACCTTGAGATATAATAATAGTGTTATAATAGGTGAAAAATTTTTTGAATTATACCTGAATAGGATAAAAAAATATAAATATATTGAGGTTGTGATGATTTGCAAATAAAAAATTTCATGGTTGACCAAAACCTAAAAGAACTAACTGAGCATCGGACAGTCGTACTACCGGTTGCATGTTATGAAACAACGATTAACCAAAATATACATGGACATATACCTCTTCATTGGCATGATGAAATTCAATTTGTTCTGGTTGTAAAAGGGGAAGCGATCTTTCAAATAAATGAAGATAAACGAATTGTACGACAAGGTGATGGCTTATTTATAAATAGTGGCTGCCTACACATGGCGGAAGATCAGAATGAATCGGGTTGTGTGTATATCTGTTTAAACGCTTCTCCTCATTACGTTTTATCACCAGAGCTTTACAGCCCCTATGTAGCCCCTTATATTCAAGCAACTAACTTACCTTATGTATATATAGATTCTAATGAGCTCTGGGGGAAAAACATCTTAGATGCCATTTTTAAAATCAATCAATGTATTCAACAAAAATCACCATACTTTGAGATGGATATTACCATGCATTTAACAATAATCTGGAAAAACTTAGTCATGAATGGCTTTAAATTAGAATATGACCAGACGGAAATGGTAAAGAGTCAGCGGATCAAGCAAATGTTAAATTGGATCTATTTGCATTACGCTGAAAAAGTCACATTAGATGATATTGCGAAAGCTGGTCAATTGAGCCGTTCTGAATGCTGCCGATATTTCAAACGAGTGTTAAAGATAACTCCGCTGAATTATGTCATGGATTATCGAATTCAAAAAAGCTTGGTCTTACTGCAGCAAGCAGAATCTAACGTTACAGAAGTTGCCTATAAGGTCGGATTTAACAGTACCAGCTATTTTATAGAAAGATTCAGAAAAGCAATGAACATGACACCCTTAGCCTACAAAAAATCAAAAATGGATGATTGATAACCTATGGATGAACTCGCTTAATATACATATTATTATCTTTTGTTAATTACAAGGTGTGAGTATGGAAATATAATCTAGACAGATGTTGCAGAATTCTGAACGCAACCAAATATAAAGTATGGGAGTGAAGGAGGAAACAGATGAAGGATGAATTCGCTCAAATCCAAAATTCAATTGAACTGCTTATGCAGGATAAGCTGCCACAAGAGGTCGTTAACCATGCAATGAATAAGCTTACAAAAAAGAAAATTGCTAAAGGAGATTTATTAGTTCATCAGGGAGTTGTACAAAAAGAAATATACTTTGTTATCTCCGGTTTATTAAGAAGCTTTTATATAGATGTTAATGGGGATGATATCACAAGATTTTTTTCAAAAGAGGGTTCAGTGCTTTGTTATGAAATATTGTTTGATCATAAACCTTCAAACCGTTGTATCGAGGCTTTGGAGGATAGTGTAGTTATGGCCATGCCATGTAACGATTTCAAAAAATTAATAGAGAATCATATATATTGCATGAAAGCTTATACAAAATTATTGGAACGTAAGTTGGAATATAAAATTCAAAGAGAGAGCAGTTTTTTATTAAAAAGTGCAACGGAGAGGTATTTGGATTTTAGAAAAAGGTATCCCCAGTTGGAGAAGCGTATCAATCTAGCCTATATCGCCTCTTATATCGGAATTACACCCGTGTCGTTGAGTAGAATCAGAAGGGCGATTGCGGAGGAAATTTAAAATTTGGAAAGTGAGGAGTTCATAATGAAATATGTAACTATGAAAAACGACAAAATACCAGCTATTGCACTGGGAACGTGGTCATGGGGCACAGGTGTTAACGGTGGAGACCGGGTTTTTGGAAATAACTATACTGCTGAGGAATTGAGACCTGTTTATGAAAAAGCCGTTAAACATGGTTTTACCTTATGGGATACTGCAGCCGTATATGGTTATGGCGCATCGGAAACCATTTTAGGCCATTTCATTAAGGGAGAACAAGATATATTGATTTCTACTAAGTTCACACCCTACGATGGCCAAGAGCAAAACATGAGGAAGTCATTAAAGGAAAGTATGGAGAGACTTTGTAGGGAAAATATTGACCTTTATTGGATTCACAATCCCCGGAATGTTGAAAAATGGACACAAGAAATCATCCCCCTTGCAAAGGAAAACAAGATTAAACACATCGGGGTATCTAATCATAACTTGGATGAATTGAAATTGGCTGTTAGCATTCTGGAAAAAGAGGGTTTGGAACTTGCAGCCGTTCAAAATCACTATAGCTTATTATATAGGGAATCAGAAGAAGCAGGTATTATCGATTGGTGTAACGATAATCATATCGTTTTCTTCTCTTATATGGTCCTGGAACAAGGAGCACTAACAGGCAAATATAATGCTAATCATCCGTTCCAAAGCAATACAAGAAGAGGAGAAGCATTTAGTATAGAAACCCTAAGAAAACTTCAAAATTTAATCAATGTTATGAGCGAGATTGGAGACAAATATAAAGTTGGACCGGCCCCCGTAGCAATGGCTTGGGCCCTTGTAAAGGGGACTGTACCCATTATAGGAGTTACCAAAGAAGCACATATTGACGATGCATTAACTGCTATAACTCTTACACTAGAAAAAAAGGACATTCATGATTTAGAAGACGCTGCTATGGAGACAGGTATATCCGTTAGGGGCGCATGGGAAAAAAGTATGAAAAAATAATTTTGCGCTTTATAATGAACGCTCTTTGTATTTGGATGGAGGTATATCATCATGAATTCTTTAGCCGAACGCAAGTCTATTCCCACCTGGCTCACATTTTTGCTTGCTGCTTCTTGTGGAATTATCGTGGCCAATCTTTATTACGCGCAGACACTGGTTGGACCAATTAGTGAAACTACCCGATTGTCCTCATCTGTTGCTAGTCTGATCGTGACGATTACGCAAATTGGGTATGTGCTTGGTTTGCTGTTT
Source organism: Paenibacillus sp. 1-18 (assembly GCF_000520755.1). Classification (NCBI taxonomy): domain Bacteria; kingdom Bacillati; phylum Bacillota; class Bacilli; order Caryophanales; family Paenibacillaceae; genus Paenibacillus; species Paenibacillus sp. 1-18. Next base: position 3,790 of record NZ_ASSB01000127.1, on the reverse strand, counting down.
ATAGTTCCGCTTAGTGATCTTGTTGAGAACCGCCGCCTCACTGTTATTTCTTTGGTCGTAGTGGTCCTCGCGCTAGCCGGTGCTACCTTTGGCCACAACGCAGGAATTTTCCTGGCCGCTTCCCTGTTCATTGGCCTTGGCTCGGTGGTCGCCCAAATTCTTGTTCCTTACGCCACTTATTTATCTTCAGAAGAACAACGTGGACGAGTAGTCGGCAATGTCATGAGTGGCTTGCTGCTTGGTATTATGTTTGCCCGACCGTTGGCCAGCTTTGTAGCCAGCTTATGGGGATGGCAAGCGATCTTTGCTTTTTCAATGGTTTTGATTGCCCTGCTTACCCTTGTTTTGTCCCGTGTGCTTCCACAACGGAAACCGACACCTACATTAAATTATCGACAATTGATTCTATCGCTTGGCTCCCTATTTGTCCGTACACCCGTTCTACGTCGCCGCGCTTTCTATCAAGCTTGTCTGTTTGGCGCCTTTAGCTTGTTCTGGACCGTTATTCCTCTGCATCTGGCGGATCACTTTGGCCTCTCGCAGCAGGGTATTGCATGGTTTGCCTTAGCTGGTGTGGGTGGCGCTATTGCCGCACCTATTTGTGGCCGTTTAGCCGACAAAGGCTGGACCCGGGCTTTAACCGGCACATTCCTGGTGGTAGCTGTTTTTTCCTTCCTGCTTGCCGTACTGGTAAAAGGTCATTCTGTTGTGGGTTTACTGCTGATGGTTGTCGCTGCAATTACACTGGATATGGCTGTTTCGGGCAATCTGGTATTGGGTCAACGCGCTATTTATTCGATTGGCAAAGAATCAAGAGGACGCTTGAATGGACTGTTCATGTCATTATTTTTCTTGGGCGGCGCAGCTGGCTCTTCCTTGGGCGGCTGGGCATACGCCCAAGGTGGCTGGCAGACTGCAGCTGGTTTGGGTACAGTTCTCCCGGCTCTGGCCCTCCTGTACTTCCTGACTGAACGAAAACCCGTTTTTAGCAAGCTCAAACAAAGCTAAAAGTTGTATGCCTCCCGGGGGGGAACACGACGTCGCTTTATCAGGTAATTAAAAGTTTGAAGTCACTAAACTAACGCGATACATTAGGTATAAGTAATCGATGAAAAGAAGAGGGGGAGACTGAAATGAAGACAATCAGGTGGATGATGGACCACCTATACTGGGCGGACGGACGCATCTTGGACGCGCTCGAGGAGAGTGAGACGAAGAACAAGGACCTTCTGAAGCTGGTTCGGCATGTTGCGGTCGCGGAACGAGTCTGGCTGGACCGATTGCAGGGCAAGGGCAGTGCGAAATATTCGTTGTGGGAGGAAACGGAAGACCTGACGGCGATCCGGACGATGTTCGAAGAAAACGCCGAGCAATATCGCATCTATATCGAAGGGCTCAAGGAATTCGAACTGGATGAGATGATTGACTATGAGAACCAGAGCGGGGGTTCGTTCCGAACGTCCGCCCGGGACATCTTGTTGCAGGTCCTCTTACATGGGCAGTATCACCGAGGACAGATCAACCGGGCACTTCGGATTGAATCGGCAGAGCCTGCCCAAGTCGATTACATCACGTTCACGAGACTCTAACGGGGCCTAATAATTACCATAAAATCTAAAGTCGTAGGAAAAATTATGGTTTATAATGGAGATGTTATAAAAGAAGACCCGGGTAGAGGAGAGCAGACCTGTATTTCAAGCTGCAGCCATCCTGGACGCTATCCTTATGCCGGAGTGGGAATACCGATATTATTCGTACAACGCCCATTGGGATGAGAATGAACAGATGGCATCGATAAGGGACGGCGAAGGGGATCACTATTTTGCACTGTTTCAGCCAAACGGACTGATCGTCAAAGGGTTTGATCAGCGGTTTAATCGGGTGTATGGGCCACATGATGTGCTCCAAGGCGTGCCTAACGAATTTGAGGGATTTCTAAAGGAACCAGCGTTTATTATGGATGAGACTACCTTTTGCACATGGAAGTTGCAAGGCAGCCAGGCATGGTCCGCAAGTAAAGAGTTGGATGCTAAAGCCTACGAACTGTTGCATATTTTAAACGGCAAAGCGGATTATTATTATGCCTGGGCAACGGAGTATTACGAGAGTTCACTGGATCGATCACTCGTACAGCGAATATTTGATATAGAGCCACTGAATGGGAAAATGCTTAAAGGTCTTAATGAAGAATTGGAATTTGCTGATCTTGAAGAGGACATCCAGGAAATAGACTATCCGGTAAAAAGGGAAGATTGAAAATAGTATGTACATAGACATTCCACCAAAACTGCTATCGATATTATTTGCATCGATCTCATTTGCGTGTATGCTAGGTGCCAGTCAGTAAGCTTGGCGGGTTCATTGATCAAATGTTTCCTTTGGAACCAGGGACAAAAATATGTTCCTGTGCACAGACAATAAAGTTGTGTTTTAAAAATTCAATAGAGCCGACAATAGATTATTTCTTTGGGTCTCTTTTACGGTGGTAAAGGAGAGAAAAAGGCTTAGGATTGAAGTATTTGACAGAAATCAAATCCTGTATCATAATAGAATGAACATTCGATCTAAGTCATTTAATTGATATAGAATGAACATTCAATCTAAAATTTGGAGGTATTAACATGAGTAAAACAGTATTTATTACGGGAACCAGTTCAGGCTTGGGAAAAATTACGGCGATTCGGTTTGCTGAAATGGGCTGGAACGTAGCTGCAACCATGCGTACACCCGACAAAGAAACGGAGCTTACTGATTACGATAATATCAAAATTTTCAAACTGGACGTTACCAATGTGCATGAAGTTCAAACATCTGTAGATCAAGCCATTGCCACGTTCGGTAAGATCGACGTTGTCATCAATAATGCAGGTATCGGAACTTACGGTCCGCTGGAATTAGCCCAAGAGGAAGCTATCGACTGGCAATTCGCCGTTAATACGCGAGGACCAATCAATGTCATTCGTAAGTTTATACCACATTTCAGAGCCAATGGTGGAGGCATGTTCATCAATATTAGCTCTTTTATGGGAGTCACGACAGCGGTGCCGCTCGGATCTCTCTATAATATGTCGAAATTTGCTTTGGAAGGACTGACAGAAGGTCTTTATTACGAACTGAAGCCGTTGAATATCGAGCTTAGATTGATTGAACAGGGAGGTTCTACAGGAAATAATTTCAAGAACAGTATCACTTGGAACCGAAATGATAACATACATGATTACGATGATCTGATGACAAAAGTGCAAAATTTAATGAATAATGCGGAATCCAGCTCTACATTGGATGATCCTCAGATTATCGTCGATGCCATAGCCGCATTGGCGACTGGAGAGAGCAATAAATTTCGCACTGTCATCGGAACAGCAGGCAATGATCTGATGGCGCTAAGAAATTCTGTGTCCATTGACGAATATTTGGAGACGATCGCTAAGAATTATATGTAAGCCCATTATGAAGCGCTTTGTCATAACGCCAGATCGATCTGACAATCTTGACTACGGATTGTATGAGGTGTATGTTAGATTAGAATGAACATTCAATCTTATGACGGGAGCAGGATACCCTAATGTTTGAGAACTATAACAAGGTGCAGCAGGCTATCCTTGAAACAACACTTAACATTATCATCCGAAAGGAATTACAGGCTACCTCAATGTCGCTTATCGCCAAGGAGTCTGGTGTATCGACTGGTAATATTTATCACTATTTCAAAAGCAAAGAAGATATCGTTAACGAATTGTACAAAGCCATTGTTACGTTTAATGGAGAGTATGTGCGAGAAGGCTTGCTG
>NZ_ASSB01000126.1:0-19911 GCF_000520755.1 Paenibacillus sp. 1-18 | reverse complement strand
CCGCCTGCCAGGATGATATTGGCCTTATTTATGGCTTTCCCTTCCTGTGCGAGCATGGTTTCAATTCGGTCCGCGATATACAGCGGCATACGTCGGTTCATGCGATCGGCCAAATCCACAAACTCGAGCGGAAGCCCATGCTGCTCGGATTTCCACGACAAGTACAACGGATCGACCGGGATGCAGTGTCCCCCGATGCCAGGTCCCGGGTAAAAAGGCATATAGCCAAATGGCTTGGTTGCGGCTGCATCCAGTACCTCCCATATGTTGATGCCCATTTTCTCACAAGCAGCTGTCAGCTCATTGACCATTCCAATATTGACGCTGCGAAACGTATTCTCGAACAGCTTGGCGGCTTCCGCCACAGTTGTCGAGCTGACCGGGACGATTTGCTCCAGAAAGGAGCCATAAAAGCTTGCTCCTGCTGCCAGACAATCCGGCGTACAGCCGCCGATCACTTTAGGTGTGTTGCGAATATTAAAATGGACACTGCCCGGATCGACGCGTTCCGGTGAAAAGCACACATAAAAATCCTTACCTACCGTCCAGCCCCTCCGCTGTTCAATTACCGGTCGAATCAGTTCCTCGGTCGTTCCCGGATAGGTGGTGCTTTCCAGAATCAGCAGCGTTTGTCTGCATAAATGAGGGATTGCCTGATCAATAGCTGTTTCGATATAGGATGTATCGGGCTGATGTCCGGCTGTCAGCGGCGTAGGCACGCAAATGACAACAATATCGACATGCTCCAGCACCTTGATATCCGTAACCGGGTATAGCTGCTGCCCGATCAGACCTTTCAACGCAGCATCGCTAATGTCTATGATGTACGACTGTCCTTGAAGCAGCTTGGCTACTTTGGCGGGATCGGAATCCACACCATACACATCATAACCGGCCCTTGCCATTTCGACTGCCATCGGCAGCCCCACGTAACCGAGGCCGATTACCGCAACCTTTACAGTTCCTTTAGTTATTTTTTCAATAAGTTGCAAAATACCCACCTCTTTCATCGGTTACTCCATTCCTCGCAGCAGCTCACCAATCCCCGCGCGGTCCATCAATTCATCGTCCGAGCGATATTGATCGAAGCTCACTCGTTCCAGTCCGCCATATTGGCTCAACAGGCGCTCGTCTGCTTGCGGGGGAAGAATAACAAAATAACGATCATCATAGCGGTACGTGTGCGGCACCTCATAGGGGGAAATCAGCACCTCATGCAGCTTTTCCCCGCCGCGTATGCCAATCTCCTTCACTTTCAACGTTGGCTGACCAGCCTGTTCCTTCATCACGTTTGCCAGATCAGCAATATTGCAGCCCTTCATTTTCATCACCAGCGTCTCTCCGCCAATCGCCATGACAGAAGCCTTCAGCAGCAAACCGATCGCCTCGCCGAGCGTGAGAAAGAAGCGTGTCATCTCAGGGCTCGTCAGCGTTAAATCCTGCCCTTCTGCGATCTGACGTTTGAACAGAGGTACGACACTTCCACTCGTCCCCAGCACGTTGCCGCCGCGAATACACACAAAGCGAGTGCGCTCACTCAAAGCGTTGGCACGAATCATCAGTCGCTCGCCAATTGCCTTGGTCATGCCATATACATTCACCGGGTCTACCGCCTTGTCAGTAGAGACGTCAATAACCTTGGCAACTCCCTGGTCAATACTGGCCCGGATCACATTTTCCGTACCGTGTACATTTGTCTTGAAAGCCTCCTCGGGCTGTCTCTCGCACACAGGAACATGCTTCAATGCCGCCAGATGGAATACATAGTCCACCCCGCGGCAGGCTTCTTGCAATGCCTGAAGATCCCGAATATCCCCAATCACAAAATTCAATCGAGGGTCAGATTGGAATTGCCGCTGCATAGCAATCTGCGCAAATTCACCACGTGAAAAAATACGAATTTCCGCCGGTCCCTCCTTCAGCAATTCAGCCGTTAGCCGTTGCCCCCAAGATCCCGTTCCTCCGGTCACCAGCAGTTTTTTTCCTTTGAACAATATAATCTCCTCCTGACCGTTACGAATTGGCAGTGTCCGTTCCCATAAAATCAGCCAGCACAGCGTTCATTTCACTCTCTGTCAGCCGATCCTTGGCCGGTACTTTCTTCACCGAGGTATTGGCAGCATGAATGACGTTCACATAGTTGCGAAGCGGAATCACCTCGTGCGGAAGCTCTGTTACATATCCGTGCGTACCCTTGCCGGGAATGACGATACGATGATCATTCAGAAAATCCTTTACTTGATAGCGGAATACATAAAAGGAAGGCGAACGGTGGAATACCGGTGCCATCTGACCCTCAACCGCATCCCACAGATACCCCAGTTGGTTCACCAACGCAATCGTATCCGGCTGAAACTCATAATCATGCAATTGTTGTACAAAAGAACGATGATACAAATCATCAGAATCAATGCGTGCAATGAGCAATTCGTCCGCACCTTCGACATACGCCTGAATACGACGCTTGCTTTCGATACTCGTGCCAAAGCGGATAAGGTCGGGAATGGGCTCACGCTTGGCTAGCTCCTCTTCCACGATGTCACTGCATCCGCCCGCCAGCTTGACGACAGATAGGAAATCCGTATTTGTCTGACTGAGCAAGCTGCGCAGCGTGTAGGTTCTGAAGATATCTATGCGCTCACTAATCCACTCACGTGTCAGGCGGTTGGGATTCATCCCATAGTTGTTAAAATTAATTTCAATCACAATCCTGCGGTTCATCGTTCTTCCTCCCTTTCAACCGTCTTCTCTTAGATTATGAAGACGCTTGTGAAACGGCACGTACAAATGCAACAACTCTTGTAAAAGTTAGGTAGAATTCAAAAAAGAATAGCCGTTCATACAAAAAACCTTTTTGCTTTCGACATATGATAGAATACAAAGTTCAACTGGGAGGAAACATGATATGACTAATCCAAGGTATCTGGAGATAGATGAGGTACTAAATTATCTGAAGCTGGCACTGGATCGACAACAGCCCTTCTCGCTCATTCGTATTGGAGATGGTGAAAATCTGATTTTGTCTCAGGATACGGTCTGGCCGATAGAAAAAGTGCTACAGGAACGTTGGGCGGTCAAAGCCAATCTCGGTCAAAAAGGATTGTTTCTACCAAATACGGAGCTGCGAGACGCGGTGGCTGAAGCGGTGCGCAAAGCTACCATTTCCGGCATTTTGCCATATGATGATGAATCTATTAAAGCTCCAACCTATATGAAGCGGGAGCTGACTGATCAGGTTTTTGCTCACTATGCTCTTTCTCCCGCGCTGACCTGCCACGCCTGCCTGAATCGGTATTTGGCTCAGACACCTGCTTTCTGGGACATGCTCAAGGATCGACGTATTTTGCTGGTCACCCGGACGGCCGCCGAAGTCAAGCCCGTTCTTGAGGCTGAGCCCTACGGGCTTCATATCGCACATACACTTGCATTTCATCAATATGAACAGATGCACGAAACACTCCAATGGATCACTTCACACCAAGATGAGTTTGATATTGCGCTGTTCTCTTGTGGCGTCAATGCAGTCGTGTTGGCACAAAAAACGGCAGAATTGACTGGCAAAGTAGGTATAGACTTTGGCAAGGCGATTAACATTGTCATGTTCGGCAAAGCGAATTAATGGACCCTTGATCCCATATCAATAAAAGCACCGGCAAATTCAAGATTTGCTGGTGCTTTTGGCTATCATAAGCAAACACTTACACCACTAACTCTGTTTTGGACAGGCAGCGGCATTGAATTAAATATCAAAGGCTCGGAGCTGTGGATTGAGATGGAGGCCGATTACCAGGTATATGAGCAATGGATCAGTATAGTCATTAATGGTGCCCCGATGAGTCGCCTGATGGTAACCGCAGGACGGCATTGGATCTGTCTGTTGAGAGGGTTGAACCGTGACATGGTCAAAAATGTCCGTGTGGTCAAGGATGTCCAGCCTATGAACTCGGACTCGCGCTGCTTGTTGCAAATTCATGCTCTGAAGATTGACGGAGAATTGCTGCCGGTCACAGATAAGCCCCACAAGGTGGAATTTATCGGTGATAGCATTACCTCGGGAGAAGGAGCAATTGGAGCGAAAGAGGAGGCAGACTGGATTCCCATGTTGTTCACGGCACTACATAATTATACAGCCATAACTGCCGAAGCATTAAATGCGGATTACCGAGTGTTGTCACAAAGCGGATGGGGTGTCCTAACAGGCTGGGATAATAATCCTCATACGAACATACCGGCATATTATGAGCAGGTATGTGGTGTACTCACCGGAGAGAGAAATGAAGCATTGGGGGCATTTTCCGATCATGATTTTACCTCATGGCAGCCAGATATCGTCGTGGTAAATTTGGGAAGTAATGACGGGGGAGCCTTTTATTCTCCTGCATGGACGGACCCAGCAAGTGGGAAAGTGTACAAGCAACGCTTGAACGAGGACGGCACATTCAATGAAGAAGATTTACAAGTTTTTGAAAACGCTGCCATAAATTTTCTTATCAAGCTTCGGGCCTGTAATCCTGCTGCCCATATTGTATGGGCCTATGGGATGCTTGGTACTCCGATGATGCCAGCGATCTACCGGGCGGTAGACGCGTATAAGAAAAAAACAAGAGATCGGAATGTGTCCGTGTTCCAACTTCCTAACACAACGGAAGAAACGATAGGGTCTCGCAGCCATCCCGGACTCCTCGCCCATACCAAAGCGGCAAATGAGTTGACAGGGTATTTGCGAGATTTTAAAGAATTAAAAGCCGGGAAGCAGAATCAACTTTATTGAACATCATAGCCACGAGCCTGCGACAGATGCCTGCCCAGGCTCGTGGCTGATCAGCTTGGAGCCTTCATTTCTTGTTGCAGTATTGGTGATCTGCTGTTAGTCATTCCACGACCAACGCAGCCGCCTAATCATAGAAGAACTATGAACAGGCAGCGAGCCTCTTAATAAGGAAATACTCGTCTGATATATTTATAAAAATGGAGTTGAAGCGATGCCGGTGAATACCTCCGGACCATTGCGAACCGTCGTCGATACACCGGAAATATAAGAAGAATACACCGTTTGTATTGCCCATGGGGCAGACAGATCCTGCGCGTTAAAGGCCTGCGTTTCATTAGCCCCTGTAGCTCCCAATACCCCCTCAGCTCGGTAGACTACCTCGCTCGGATCGTAGTCGGCGCCACGTACGATTTCAACCGCATACGTATCACCAAGTTCACCAAGCAGCCCAATTGAACCGCTAAAGGTCACAATCGGACTCGGTACAAGAAAGGTTCTCAAGGTAATCAAACCAAACCGCTCGGGTACAGGACCCAGTTGTATATTGGGACCCTCACCTGTTTGTGATGAATTGGTGGAGCCTCTCATATCCAGAAAAAAACCCATACCTCATCCCTCCACATTGCAAGATACTCCAATCTATGCAAAAACATTTTGAACGTATTGGACAAATTAGCAATAAATCTATTAATTCAGCTTAAAATAACCGATAGTAAATACATATAATATAAATATTAGAAGTGAATATGCACGTAGAAAGCAGGGGGTTTGATGAAACAACTGAAACAACTGACACGACTGACAAATTTAACATTACGCAAAAAATTGACAACAGCATTTCTGCTGGTCATGCTAGTTCCTTGTATTATTGTCAGCACGTTTTCCTATCAGGCAGCATATGACCAAACGGAATCTCAATTACTCGATAGTGCGACAACTAGCATTACCGCATCCGATCGCGCAATTACCCAAACCATTCAATCCGAAATCGACGATCTTGAATATTACACTTCTACGATGACAGCTAGTAATAACAGTGCAGAAGCAGATAAAGCTATTCAGGAAAGACTACTAGTGTATATAAAAATGCATTCGGAAGTCATCAATATATTTTTAGGAACTCCCGAAGGGAAACTTATTCTCGGCAAAGCTACCGGAGTCTATAACGACCCTCGTGAGCGTCCGTGGTACAAGCAGGCTATGGAGAACCCCGGCCAAACCGCAATCAGTCCTGTCGAGCTCAATACGAGTAAGGTTCCCGTTGTGTATATTTCACGTACACTTCCCGACAATAGCGGTGTTCTCGGCATTTCGCTGAACCTGAATAATTTGAAAGAACTTACAAAATTAAAAATCGGACAAAAGGGCTATATCGTCATATTCGATAATAACAAGCATATCGTTACTCACCCGACAGAAGTCAGCGGAAGTACGAAAATGGGAGAAATGCTGCCACAACTGTTTGCCTCCAAGGAAGGCAGCTTTAACTATAATTTAAATGGCGTAGCCAAAAACCTGATTTTCAAAACCAATACGCTGACGGGCTGGAAAATTGCCGGAACGATAGACAAATCGGAAACAAGTGCCTCCGCCAAACCGATTCTGATCACTACTATCATTGTGCTGGTGATTTCAGCCATCATCATCGGTATGCTCGCACTATGGTTAATCAGCAGTATACTCAAGCCGATCCAAAGATTACGTAATTCCATGGAAGTGATCAGCCAAGGTAATCTTTCCATCAATGTGGCGACAACCAGCTTCGATGAAATCGGCGATTTGTCAAGATATTTCCAACAAATGCTGGATAACCTGCGTAACATGATCCGAGAAGTTAAAGCAATGACAGGCAATTTGTCAGCCTCCTCGCAAGAGCTTGCCGCAGGGGCAGAACAAACGACCCGTGCCATCGAGCATGTGACCGTAGCTATTCAAGATGTGGCCGCAGGCAGTGAACGTCAAGTGGGCAGTGCTAAAGATAATCAGGAACGGGTTCGCGGCATGTCCGAGGACATTGCGGCTATGACCACAACCATGGCTGAAATGACCACCTACTCTTCACAGGCCATTCAGGCTTCGGATGCAGGCAGTGAGCATATCGGCAATAGTGTCGTTTCCATTGACGGCATTCGCACTACGGTGGAAGAGCTGGATACGATTATCAGCGCTTTGAGTGACCGATCCGGACGAATCGGAACGATTGTCACCGTCATTACGGAAATCGCCAGCCAAACTAATCTGCTCGCGCTGAACGCTTCCATTGAAGCAGCACGCGCAGGGGAGCACGGCAAGGGTTTTGCTGTCGTAGCGACCGAGGTCCGCAAGCTGGCTGAGAACTCAGCTCATTCAGCACAACAAATTCGCGAACAAATTCAAGGGATACAGAGCGGTGTTTCTGAGGCCCTGATCGCAATGGAATCGGCCAAAGAACGCGTAAGCGAAGGCATTAATTCCATTGACCTGTCCGGTCGCTCCTTCGCCCGTATCCGTAGAGCGGTAGCCAAATCGGCAAAGCAACTCGATAACGTTGCAGCCTCTACGGCCGGGGTCGCAGAGGGTACAAGTACAGTCGTTAGCAGTATGGAGGAAATTACGCGTATCGCTGAGGAAGCTGCGTCCCATACGGAGACTGTATCCGCCGCCGCCGAGGAACAGCTCGCCTCGATGGAAGAGATCGGTTCTTCTGCTGCAGATTTGACTCGTCTGGCAGAGCAGCTCCAGGATTTGCTGCACCAATTCCAATTGGATGAAACAAAATAACCATTCCAACCGATAAATATAGAGAAAGAGAGTCTTCACCATGAAGGAGGGTTGGAACATGGATATCGCAGCATTATCGACAGGTATGAGCCAAGCCAGTTTAGCTCAAGCCGCGAGTTTTAAGGTTGCTACTATGGCCAAAGACCAAGCTAATGAACAAGGACAAGCGCTGATACAGATGATGGAAAAAAGCGTACAGCCTCATCTAGGGGGTCAGCTGGACATTCGGGTGTAAGTGCAAGTGCAACCTATTCATGATGAAGTGGCGATTCTATTCAGGTCTGAACGACGGACCGGGATAGAATCGTTTTTTTATCTCCATATTTTTCGTTCAGCGCAAAACGTAGTAAACTAGATATATCGTCCACAACCTCGGTTCGGGGTATAAAGCAAAAAAATCACACGATTACAAGTGCAAAGGAGGATACATATTTTATGAGTTATTCTGCTTATTTCGAAAAAGCCAGAGAGCAGCAGCTAAACGAGCTGCAGGAATGGTTGGCCATTCCAAGTATTTCCGCATTATCGGAGCACAAAAAGGACATTAATCAGGCAGCCAACTGGCTCGCTGCCAAACTGACTGCTGCCGGCCTGGAAAACGTTGAAATTATTCCAACCAAAGGTCATCCGCTGGTGTACGCTGATCATTTGCATGCACCTGGTAAACCGACCATCCTCGTATACGGCCACTATGATGTACAACCCGTTGATCCACTTCACCTGTGGGAAACGCCGCCATTCGAGCCAGCTATCCGCGATGGAAAGTTATATGCACGCGGAGCGACAGATGACAAAGGCCAGATGTTCTTGCACATTAAGGCGGTTGAAGCCATTTTGAAGCAAGAGGGCAAGCTGCCGTTGAATATCAAATTTTGTATTGAAGGTGAAGAAGAAGTATCCAGCCCGAATCTGCTTGAGTTTTTGCAGACCGGAGCTGAACGTCTGGCGGCTGACGCTGTGCTGGTGTCCGACACCTCCCTGATCGAAAAAGGAAAGCCTGCAATTTGCACAGGCCTGCGTGGATTGTGCTCACTGGAAGTGGCCATTCATACCGCGAATACGGATTTGCATTCCGGCTCCTTTGGCGGCGGCGTACCGAATGCTCTGCATGCTATGGTGTCTTTGCTGGCAACCCTGCATGACGACAAGGGTCGTGTGAGCGTCGAAGGATTCTACGACGATGTTGCCCCGTTATCGGCTGAGATGAGAGACGAATTTGTGAAGCAAGGCTTCAATGAGGGCAAGCTGCAGCAGGAACTTGCGCTGGATTCTCTATATGGCGAAGAGGGTTTCAGCTTCGTCGAGCGTGTTGGAGCGCGTCCGACACTGGAGCTGAACGGCGTGTACGGTGGATTTCAGGGTGAGGGTACGAAAACGGTCATCCCGAAGGAAGCTCACGCGAAAATTACGTGCCGTCTGGTGGCGAACCAGAATCCGCAGGATATTCTGGACAAAATCGAGCGCCATTTACGCGCCCATGTTCAGCCAGGAGCCACTCTGGAAATCCAACAGGGTGAGAAAGCAAACGCCTTTAACATTGACCCGTCACATGCGTTTTTGCAAGCAGCGGCAGATGCTTTTGAAAAGGTGTACGGTGTGCGTGCCCTGTTTACCAAAGATGGCGGCTCCATTCCGATCGTGGAAACCTTCTCTCGTGTGCTGACTGCTCCGGTTGTATTGATGGGCTTCGGCTTGCCGGATGAGAACCTGCATGCGCCGAACGAGCATTTTAATTTGGAGAATTTCGATAAAGGTCTGTTAACCATTGTGGAGTTCTTGAAATCGGTGTAAGTTCACAGCTTCTTATTAAATATGTTACAATAGAGAGGGCGAAAGCCCTTTCTATTTTTTTAGGGGAGTGCTGCACCATATGATTATCCAATTCATTCGTTTACGGTAATGTGAGGTACAGTTTAAGTAAAGCTCAGCCATTTTTCAGGAAAATGGGTTGGGTTTATTTGACTGTGCCTTTTTCATTCACCAAAATACGAATGAATGGGGTGCTCTTCTATGCACAAATGGAATAAACACACGATGAAGGCCAATCAGATGGAGAAGTATCAGCATCTTTTTAGATGCCCTCTATGCTCTCAACCGATGCGTATGGTGACATGTAAAAGCCTTTTATGTACTAACCAGCATTGCTATGATCTCTCCAGGCACGGATATATACATTTATCCTCCCGAGCCTACAAAACTAAATATGATAAACTACTGTTTGCCTCCCGAAGAAGGATGTACAACAGTGGATTTTTTGATCCCTTAAATGAAGCCATAACCAATCATATGGTGGAATTCATGAAGCCACTGCTTGACCAAAATAGACAGCTTTACTTGCTGGATGCGGGCTGCGGGGAAGGCTCTCATCTGAGCCACATTCAGGATAAACTAATCCAGAAGGGAATCCGTGAGCTTACTAGCGTAGGTATGGATCTATCTAAAGAAGGCATTGCTGCTGCGTCCAAAAAATATCCACAGCCTCTCTGGTGCGTTGCCGATCTGGCTCATTGTCCTTTTGCAAACCAACAATTTGACGGTATACTCAATATTTTATCTCCCTCTAATTATGCTGAATTTACAAGAGTTCTAGCAGAAGATGGCTGCATCCTGAAGGTCGTTCCAGAGCAATATTATCTTCAGGAATTAAGATACGGGTATGAACTGAACAAGAATAAACCTGCTTATTCGAATGACAATACGTTAAGCCGATTTAAAGAGCATTTTCAACTTCTAAACGTCGAGCGGGTAACCTATTGTTTTCCGTTACATGCCGATCTCATGGAGCCTTTAATCCATATGACTCCCTTAACGTGGGGAGCCACGGAAGCAGATTGGCATCGAGTACAGAAAATGAATTTAACCCATATTACAGTAGATTTGCTCATCTTATGCGGTAGAAAATAGAGGGCAAGCTAACAAAGCATTCACGGCATGTGATTATACATGCTTCGTGAATGCTTTTTTGGGTTATTCTTGTTTTCGATCACACCGACTTATGTAAAACGGGTATAGCGCAGCAGATGCACCAGTTGATCCAACCGCTCTATTTCCCGATCCCATTCGTGAAGCGGCTGTCCGGCCAAAGCAGCATTCGCTCTCTGATCACGTAACGGGTTCATCCTGCGACCAATCAGCTTTAGTACCGTGGCCTTACCCATATTATTAATTACCGCATATTGCGTTAAGGGATCTACCTCAATCCACAATACATGATGCTGTTGAAAAAACGACAGCAATTGCTGTTTCAGCTCCTCCTGTTCATCAGGCTCACCTGCGATTTGTGGATGATGGTGAAAAGCAATGTAGCCCATCACCCGCAGATCACTTATGATTTGTTCCAGTTGAAGCGTTTCGTTGATGTACACTTTGTTCGTACTCATGCGGTTTCTTGCCCCGTTCGTATAATTTTCCCGGATGACGTTCACCCCCAATCATAAAAAAACAACCGGCTTACACGCCAGTTGTTTCCCGGTCCACAAAATACTTATTCGTCATATAATGAGCCTTGCCTCTAGAAGTGTCAACCATTCCCTTTTTACTGTCAAGAAAGACAATCTCCCGGCATTTGGTGCAGTACCACTTGGTCCGCTTAATGGGGGATTCTGTTACATACGATGTACCACATTTGCAATCTACTTTAATCAAGGTTTCTGTTGATTTGTAAGCTTGGGACAGCTCTTTTAAGCCAGTATCCGGCTGTTGAATCGGGATAATGACCTCCTGATAGCTTGAATACTGATTGTGCACTTTAAAATCTGCCACCAATTCTGCATGCAGTCCAAAGTACTCTTTGCCAATCTCGGTTACAAATTTTTTGCCGATTCTGTAACACTCAAGCCATTCCTGTATCTGCTGATTAGACAAAGGCACTGTGCCCTTGATACCGCTATTTAATGTGTAAGTCATGATGTATAAAGTATCATCTTGTCTATGTCCGTACATGAGAAGCCTCCTTATAATACACTTGATAATGTACTACAAAGCGCAAAAAACATCAATTTTATTATTTGGCAAAAGCTTATAGCTGATTTATAAAAGTCAGGGAATCGACATATGGAATAAAACAACTGACCCAGGTCAGTTGTTTTATCTTTCCACATAGTACATGTTCGTCATATACCACGCCTTGCCTTTTTCCGTATCCACCATACCCTTCTTACGATCCAGAAATACAATGTTATTGCATTCCTTGCAGGACCACTTGGTTCTTTTGTGCGGTGACTCCTCCATATAAGAGGCTCCACATTTACATTCAACCTGAATTAATGTTTTATGCTGATTGTATGCATCTGCCAGCGGGTCCACATTTATAGCCTTGCGTTCTATTACAGGCTGTATCATGGATATGTGCTCTCTCTGCTCCGAGTATTCATTATGTACCTTAAAATCTGCTACCAACTCAGGGTTTAAGCCAAAATATTGTTTACCTACTACCGTTACAAACTTGCTGCCAATTCGATATGCTTTGATCCATTCCTGCACCTGCCTACTGGATAGGTCGACAGTTCCCTTTATGCCGCTGTTCAGCGTATAAGTCATCAAGTGTTGGTTGGGTGTCATATGTCTCCTGTTCACCTCCAATCAAGAATATACCAGGTAGCTCTATGGAAAAGCTACTTCCTGCTACCCTCGAGACCTGATCCATCTCTTCCATTCTGTCGATACCCTGAATACTGATCTTTCAGGGATTCCATATTGCATTTACATTCTTAGACTATCACCGAATGCATTATTATCCTTGTATAACATTGTGGTACAGCCTTCTGCATTGATTGTTCATATGAGCGGCTACATGATTGAATGGTAGTTTCTTCCTTCTATATATAATACAACACTTGCACACAAATTCCCACATATTTCAGCGGTTTAAGCGTTTTATTTTTCTACCTTCCTTGAGAAGTGTATATACTGTATCTAAATCTAAGAGCGTTCGATCAATACTAGCTGCAAATAATAATTTAAGCCAAAAAGCGTCTTCTTGAGCATAATTTTTAATGGCTTGCTCAATATTTTCCTCTGTACAATGACTTTACAATAAGATCTGGTGGAGGAGTAGTCGTCCTCAATATCTGCTATCTGGGAAAGAGGGGTTGGATATATAATTTTTTCAACTCTCATTGCTGCCCCACCTAATGATAGACTTTATACAAAATATTAAGCTCCTTTATCCACATATAATATTGCTGCTAGGATTCGGAAGCTGATTACTTTAAATTCGCAACAAGATTATACCATATAATAACAATCCAACCTCCATTCCTTGCCGTCCACTCGGCTGTGCTATAATAAAAAATAAAGCAGGTCAAGCGAGGTGAAGTCGATGAAATGGGGAGATATTGCCGAACTACATCCGAGTCGTTTTGTGTTAGTGGAGGCGATTAAAGCCAGTTCCAATAATCGTATGCGCAATCTTGAAGACATGGCGGTCATTCAGGATTACGGTGATCCGCAAGAAGCTTGGAGCGGGTATAAACAATTTCACAAACTATATCCGTCACGAGAATTGTATGTATTCCATACCAGCCGAACCGATGTCGAGGTTGTAGAAGAGTTTTTTTCAGGGGTGCGGCAGCGTACATGAAGATCCGTCTCTATAATGGTTTGCCCATTGTCTCCTTGACCTTAAAACATCACGACCAAACTGTTCTATTGCCAAACGTATTGTTCGATACAGGATGCGCAGCAACCGTGTTTGATACGGATTTACTTGCCCAAATCGGCATTCACATTGATTTTATTAACGGAAGAGCCAAGCGGATGTATGGGGTGGGCGGTACAAGCGAAATCTGCTACGAACAGACCATTCCTAATCTGAAAATTGAGCATATCCAATTAAATACATTTCCTGTCCAGCTTGGTTCAGTTCAAGAACCGTATGGGTTCGATGGCATCTTAGGTATTGATTTTATGATGAGAGCAAAATTCAAGGTTAACTTTGAATCTATGCTGATTCACTCCCCCACTTAACCCATCATTTCCTACCAAGAGGTGACACAGATGACTCTAAATATTGAGAAACATACCATCACGCTCTGCCCGTAGAAACCTTTAACCCTTGGAATTCCTGCGGGCTGAGCCTTTGCCCAAGGGAGCGTGATGATAATGAAACCTAATCAAAAAAATCGTAATCAAGCTTATTTTAGGCACCACAGAAAGCGGGTTATTCAGCGTAAAAAACGACTTTCAGCATACCGGGGATGGGTCGTCAAATTCGACGGTGTATTCTCCAAAGGAAAAATCCATTGTTCCTGCTGGATGTGCAGTAGAAAAACAAAACGACTGGGCTATCCCAAATCGGAGCTATCAAGAATAGCTGAATGTCAGGAACAGCTTCTGAATTATGATTTTTAAACTACAAATGATTAAAGCAAGCGGATGTCTATTTCTGAGACACTCGCTTATTTTTTACGTTTGCTGTAGTTCTCTCCATTCTTCTCTCAAAATACGATAAACTCACTTGGTTTGACCATATCACTTATCACAAAACAAAAGCCTTCCCGCCCTTCCTTCATGTTAAAGGATCATCGAGAAGACTTTGTACCCCGCAAGGAACGAGAGGTCAGATTTTTAATTCGCCAAGCCTGATTAATTCCACGACCGCCTGTGAACGACCTTTTACGTTCAATTTTTGCATAACATTAGAAATATGGTTTCGGACCGTCTTTTCGCTAATAAATAGCTGTCCGGCGATGTCACGCGTCGTTTTGTCCTGCACGAGCAGTTCAAATACTTCACGTTCACGGTGAGTTAACAAAAACTTGTTTTTGTGGTCGTTACCCTTCGTCAATTTCACCCCTCCTTGCTCGGGTTTTGTGTGGTGTAACAAGGTTAAGGGATACAGTCAACACATTTTATGTCATGTGCTCAGGTATGGTTCAATATGCGGGTAAAAATGGGCATAGGCACCTTACTTGCAGCTTTAATGGTGCGTTGAACTTTGTGTCTAAATTATGTATTGACAGGCATATGGGCCAGCCTTATGATAAGAAAAACCGCGACTGATAATCATTATCAAATAATAATTCGATATAGATATCTCGCAACAGACTATGGTTCAGGGCCAGTGTGGCCAGAAAGGGTGTCATTGATTATGAAACTACGTTATGCCGTACCGGCTGGAGTGCTGGTCTCTTCTATTCTGTTCGCAGGCTGCGGACAAGCCGGAACTGCTACTCAGCAGCCGGCTGCAGCGACCAAAAATGCGGGGGCAACAACACAGACAACGACTCCTGCAGCTCCTGCTCCCAATTTCGATCAAGCGGTAGCAGCTTACCGCACCTATGCCATCGAGCAATGCGATACATTTGTGAAGAAGACGGAAGAATTCACGAATGCGGTCAAAGCTGGCGAACTCGACAAAGCCAAGTCGCTGTATGCTCCTGCGCGCATGTACTATGAGCGGATTGAACCAATTGCAGAAGCGCTGGGCGATCTGGACCCGAATATTGATGCCCGCGACGGTGATGTGGATGCCGCGGATTGGCGCGGCTTTCACCGTATTGAAAAAACATTGTGGGAAGAGAACACGACCAAAGGATTGGACGAGTTTGCCGACCGCCTGTTGAGTGATGCCAAACTGCTGCGTGCCAAGGTAGAAACGGTTAACATTGACGCCAGCCTGATGGTAACGGGGGCAGTGGAGCTGTTGAATGAAGTCTCTTCCTCCAAGGTAACCGGTGAAGAGGAACGGTATTCGCATACAGATTTGTACGACTTTGCAGCCAATGTGGAAGGCGCCCAAAAGATATATGACATCTTGAAAACAGACCTGAACCAAAAAGATGCGGCGTTGGAAAAACAAATTGGTGAGCGCTTTGCCGCCTTGCAGCAGGAGCTGGCTCCTTTCAAGGAAGGTGAAGGCTACGTGTTGTATACCAAACTGAAGCCGGAAGAAATTAAAAAGCTGAGCCAGAACCTCGATGCCTTGGCAGAACCG
The DNA here is from genome assembly GCF_000520755.1 of Paenibacillus sp. 1-18. NCBI lineage: Bacteria > Bacillati > Bacillota > Bacilli > Caryophanales > Paenibacillaceae > Paenibacillus > Paenibacillus sp. 1-18. Next base: position 4,444 of record NZ_ASSB01000126.1, on the reverse strand, counting down.
TTGTCCCAAATGGGTAAAATGTTAGGAGTGTAACGACATGAAAGGCTTTAGGCGACAAAAGGAACAGGGAGCCCCGCAGCATACGGAATCCCATAAAGAACAAGCTGATCTGGAAAAAAAGGATGCTCAGCCAGCGGATGGTGAGCTGTCAGGAAAGAGCACAACCGTATCACGCCGGGAGCTCTTGAAGCTGGCCGGGGTAGGTGGACTGGGTCTCCTGCTCGGCGGCGGTGTCGGAGCTGTGCTGTCAGCTGGTCAGCGCCTCGAAAGCATGGTGACGGAGGCAGATACCCAAGATGTGGTCCCTTTTTACGGCAAACATCAGGCCGGTATTGTGACTCCGGCACAGGATTTTATCTGCTTTGCAGCCTTTGATCTGACGACAAGCGACAAGGAAGAGGTACGCAGCCTGTTCAAAGCCTGGACGGAAGCCAGTGCTGCGATGACTTCTGGCACGCTGATCGGTACCGATAATGAAAACCTCAACCTGCCTCCTTCCGATACAGGCGAGGCGGCAGGGTTGTCACCGTCCCGGACGACGATCACATTTGGAGTGGGCCCATCCTTTTTTGATGGCCGCTATGGCCTGGCAGGACTTAAACCTGCCGGGTTCCGTGAGCTGCCCCGTTTCCAGGGGGATGCGCTGGATGAGCAATGGTGCGGCGGCGATATTGGCGTACAGGTATGCGCCAATGACCTGCAGGTCGCTTTCCATGCCCTGCGTAATTTGGCACGGATCGCCCGAGGAACGGCAGTGCTTCGCTGGACGCAGGAGGGCTTCCAGCGGACAGCACAGGCCGATCCGGCGGGAAGCACACCACGCAATTTGCTTGGCTTCAAGGACGGTACAGGGAACCCGGATACGTCCAAGGCAGACGAGATGAAGCGGCTGGTATGGACACAGTCCAGTGACGGTCCTGCATGGATGGGCAACGGCAGCTATATGGCTGTACGCCGTGTACGCATGCGGATAGAGGTTTGGGATCGCTCGACACTGGGCGACCAAGAGGATACCTTTGGGCGCCATCGCAGCAGCGGTGCGCCACTGGGCAAGGCCAAGGAGTTTGACAAGCTCGATCTGACGGCTACAAGTCCAGAAGGCAAGCCGCTTACGCCCCCCACCTCTCATGTTGCATTGGCTCATGGAGATGGGAGCATTAATATTTTGCGGCGGTCTTATTCGTATTCAAGTGGATTGGACAAGCAAACAGGACAGCTGGATGCCGGACTGCTGTTCATCAGCTACCAGCGTGATCTGTTCAAGCAGTTCGTTCATATTCAGGAGAAGCTTGCACGCAATGACAAGCTGAACGAATATATTGTACACAAAGGCAGTGCGGTGTTCGCCTGCTTCCCGGGTGTATCGCAAGGCGGCTACATCGGGGATACGTTATTGTAACAGCAGGCAAGGAAGGGGATTTATGATGAAGCGGCGCAATAAAAACTTGGGATGGGTGTTTCTGCTGGCAGCTCTGCTGCTGACAGTGACTCCGTTCATATCCAATTCGGGAGCGGTCGCTTTGGCACAATCAGACGCCAAAGCTGTCTCCAACGATCAACTGATGCCTATGGTGGGCGGAGCGCTGGTGGAGGCGGGACAAGCCCAATGGATGGAAGCCTCCAAGGATCTTAAACAATTCCGTGCTCTGTGGGAGAATGCCAAAACAAATGGCGGTGATTCAGCCCACATCGCAGCCGTGGATCAAGCACTCACCGACGCGGAGCAGGCGCTTGCCAGTGGCGGCGGAGAGTCAGCAAAAGCTGCACTATCCGTGCTGGCCCGCTCAGTCAATGAGTATGTGACTGCTGCTGAAGGAGATCAATCAGCTCCGGCTGGAGCCACAGCAGCAGAAAAACTGCTGCCTATGGCCAAGGGCAGTCTGGCTGCCATGCAAAAAGGCAACTGGACGGCTGCCCGGCTGGATTACGACCGAATCGTAAAAGCCTGGTACCAGGTGGAAACGCCGATTCGCTCGGACAATTTTCCGATATACAGTGCGCTGGAAACTAAAATCAGTCTCATTCGCATTTCCATGCAAGCCGAGCCGATTCGTCAAGAGCAGGCTCTAAAGGAAATGCAGGAGCTGACGACCCTGCTATCCGATTATAGTCAGGGCAAATCCGTGAACACAGGACAAGGAGCAGGTGCAGGCAATGCGGCGGCTGGAACGACAAATGGTTCGACGGCTTCCCTGGCCGATGCAGTCCAATTGCTCGAATCCGCACGACAAGATGCGGTAGCCCGTCAGCCAGCGCCAGCGGCTGACAAAATAGGTCAGTTTATCGCTATGTGGCCTTCTGTGGAAGGACATGTGCAAATTTCCGATCCAGCTTCGTATACTGCGATTGAAAATGAAATGACCGAGGCTTCCGGTCATCTGCTGTCTTCTCCACCAGACACGGCCAAAGCGATCCAGACGATTGATCAAATGCTGGACAGGCTTCGTCCGTTGACGGAAAATCGTTCCTACTCCGCCTGGGATGCCGCTCTGATTTTGCTGCGCGAGGGCTTGGAGGCCATTCTCGTGCTTGCAGCTCTGCTGGCGTATGCCAAAAAAAGCGGCGAGGCCGTGGCTGGCCGCTGGATCTGGGCAGGCGCCGGCACGGGACTGGTGCTGAGCGGTGTCCTGGCGGTGCTGTTCACCACGCTGGTGGCGGCTGCCGCCTCAGGCAGCATGCGTGAGCTGCTGGAAGGCGTTACCGGGCTGGTAACGGTTGTGCTCATGCTGACTGTGGGCAGTTGGCTGCACAGCAAATCCAACGCTGCTGCGTGGAACCGCTTTGTTGAAAACAGCGTCGGCAATGCGCTGGCGCGTGGCAGCCTGTGGTCGCTATTTGCAGTGTCTGCACTCGCGATTTTGCGTGAAGGAGCCGAGACAGCCATCTTTTATATCGGTATGGCTCCAGCCATCGAAACCTCACAATTGCTGATCGGTATTGGTTCAGCAATAGCCATACTGGTCGTCCTGGCATTTGCAATCATTAAATTCAGCGTACGTTTGCCGATTCGCGCCTTTTTCCTGACTGCCACTGTATTGATTTACTATCTCGTATTCCGATTTTTGGGCGAAAGTATTCATTCGCTTCAAGTGGCTGGCAAGCTTACGGGGCATACTGACTCCACGCTCCCAACCATTAGCTGGCTCGGAATGTACCCGACTTGGGAAACGTTTGTCCCACAAGTGGCTGTACTGATTTTTATGGTGTGGCAGCTCGTACGTCAGGAAATGCGCAGCTCCAAGCAGCGCTAATCCAATCGACAAAGCTTACAACGTAAAAAAACGCCAAAACACGGGAAGCCGATTTTGTATCGACTCCCCAAGGTTTTGGCGTTTTTGCATGCTTATAGCACATCTTTGCTTACAGCACATCCTCGGGCAACGGAATCATACGCTGATGATGCAGCAAATCCGTGCGGTCACCGTGTTCACGAATCACATGTATCTCCCCGCGAAAATCAAGCAGCTCTGCCGGGGTAGCATGACCCAGAAAATGTACTGGACTATAGCTTAATCCATAGGCTCCCGCGTTTGGAAAGACGATATAGTCGCCCTCCTGAATCGGGGGAAGCTGCGCCTTTTTCACAATACAATCCTCGGGTGTGCAGAGCGGGCCAACAATGCTTACCGTTTCCAGCTCCAGTGATGCTTCTACCGGATGCTCCCCGATCCGACTTGCAGCCTCCCCTGGCAGCTCAACAGCCATGGCCTCCTGAAAAGGAACGTTTCGCTGCTCCATGCGCATGTTAGCTCTCACTTCCTGCACTTCCCGTTCCGTTACTTGCTTGCGCATAATTCGCACCGGGTAGTTGTCCCGAATGCGGCGTCCCCGAAAAGCAGCCGAGGCATAATGATTCATGCCGCCATCAGCCACGACAAATTTCTCTCCCTTGGACTCCTTTATATATAGTGCCCGGCAAACATACATGCCTGCTTGAGCGACCAAATACCTTCCGCTTTCGATAATCAGCGTAACCCCCGGCATACGGGACTGGGTCTGCTCCGCGAGTGCGTTTAGTCCGTCGATAACTTGCTCCATATCGAGCGGCTGCTCATGAGCAAAATAAGGAACACCAAACCCGCCGCCCAAATTTACCGTATGCATGGCAACCCCATACCGGGCCTGTACACGTTCCGCCAACTGCAGCGTATTCGCAAATGAAGCCAGAATCTGATCCACTTTAAGCATTTGCGTGCCTGTATACACCTGGATACCTTGAAAATAAACATGCGGACAATCCTCCAGCACCTCAAAAAAGTGCTCCAGCTGCCCTTCATCGACACCAAAGGGACGTGGAACACCGCCCATTTTTATCGTCGCCCCCGACAGATCGTTATCGGGATTGATACGAACCGCAGCTCTGACAAACAAGCCCGCCTGGGCCGCAATATCCTCCAGTAGACGCAGCTCCCGCACCGATTCGACATGAATGCAACCAATTCCG
>NZ_ASSB01000125.1:0-6658 GCF_000520755.1 Paenibacillus sp. 1-18 | reverse complement strand
TGCCGCCAGCCGCTACAACAATGCCTTCTGGAACGGCTCCCAAATGACTTATGGTGACGGGGATGGCTCCACATTTATCGCTTTCAGTGGTGACCCTGATGTGGTTGGTCATGAACTCACACACGGTGTTACAGAGTATACTTCGAATTTGGAATATTACGGTGAATCCGGTGCATTGAACGAGGCCTTCTCAGACATTATCGGCAATGACATCCAGCGTAAAAACTGGCTGCTAGGCGACGATATTTATACACCAAGCATTTCGGGTGATGCTCTGCGCTCCATGTCCAATCCTACCCTGTACGATCAACCAGACCATTATTCCGACTTGTATACAGGTAGCTCGGATAACGGTGGCGTTCATACCAACAGCGGCATTATTAATAAAGCATATTATTTGCTGGCACAAGGCGGTACCTTCCATGGCGTAACTGTAAATGGAATTGGTCGCGACGCAGCGGTCCAAATTTACTATAGTGCCTTTACGAACTATCTGACTTCTTCTTCTGAATTCTCCAACGCACGCGCTGCTGTTATACAAGCTGCAAAAGATCTCTACGGTGCGAACTCGGTACAAGCTACCGCAGCTGCCAAATCTTTTGACGCTGTAGGTGTTAACTAAATCAGATAACGATCCCCTCAATATCCTCGTCCATAGATCTTGGTCGTTGTACAACTGTCAACTGCCTACGGATGCAAAGGACGAATAGGGGTGCAGTGTACAAGTCTGCACCCCTCCCCCCTTATTTATGGTGGATTGTCAACAGTAAATCAAACAACTTTTTTAAGGGCTGCATGACGATAGTGAACTGAGGTCATGAACTCCAGGGTTCCATGGATTCGATGATGGTTATACCAATTCACATAATCAAACAGCTCCAGTTCTAGATGACGAAGGCTCTGAAAATTCATCTGATACACAAACTCTGTCTTCATGACTTTGAACGTAGCTTCTGCTACAGCGTTATCGTAGGGGCAGCCTTTCATACTGAGAGAACGTCCAATGTGAAAGGTTTTCAGCAGTTCATCCATGCTTTGATTTTTAAACTCACTCCCCCGATCTGTGTGAAACCACTGGATGTCGCGTAAATCGCCCTCCACCGTCGCAAAAGCGCGAGCAACCAGAGCAGCGTCCTTCCGAGGACCTGCACTATGACCGATGATCTCTCGATTAAACAGATCCACCAGCACGCAAATATAGTGCCACTGGTTCTGGACTTTCACATAGGCCAGGTCACTGACAACGAAGCGTTTGCTTTCCATTTGGGTGAACTCGCGGTTCAGTGTATTGGCTGTAGCTGCTTCATTACAGGCGGTTTTATAGGGCTTATATTGTGCCACCGTGTAGGTTGAAACGAGTCCATGTTCTTTCATGATTCGACCGATCCGCCGCCTGGAGACGACGAATCCGCGCTCATGGAGCTTGACTTTGATCTTGCGCATGCCATAGGCTTTTCGTTTCTTGTGGAAGATATCCACAACCACTTCGGTTACATCGTCTTCGGTTGCCTGTTCTTTGGCTTCGTAGTAAAACGTACTTCTTGCGATTTGCAGGACGTAGCACATTGCTGATACCGAGTATTTATCACGATTGTTCTGGATGATGGCTACTTTCGTCCCATGATCAGCGCGGCTTGCTTTAAAATGTCGACCTCCATTTTGAGGCGTGGTTTTCTTTGCGTAAAGCAATGAGTTCATTCTCTTCCGCAGAGCGATTGTCCTTCTCGGAAAAGGAACCTGTTGTCTGAGCCTGTTTGATCCAGCGATCCAGAGCTGAGGCTGTGAGCCCATATTCCTCCACAAGGGCTGCTCTGGTTTTGCCGTTCTCGTATAACTGAACCATTTGTTTTTTGAACTCTGTTGTAAAGGTACGTCGTTGATTTGGCATTGTAAATAATCCGCTCCTTAGCGTAATAGGTTTATTCTACAAGCCCTCGTTTTTGTTGTCCAACTAAGTGTAGCCGATCCATCCACAACGGGGACCGCAAGGTGGGCTCCCAACTAAGGAAGCAGTTGTCGCAGAGATTCCTCTGTGATGGCTGCTTTTTCTGTTATAGTCACAGTTGCAAGCAGCGTAGCACTGGAGTTGGGAAATGACGTAACTATCGATGTATTATCGGCGAAGCTAGAGGTTTTTGCACTCCTTCGTCCGGGTCACGATTGCCGCAGCGGTTAGTGACGTACTTGAGCTTTTTCCTTCCGCTATGCTTAACGTTTCCCATCATGGAGTAGTAGGTGCCGATGATTTTTCGGCATTCCCCACGTACAATCAAGCCCCTCAGCAGATACGCCCCGGGCTAGTGCTTGTTGCCATCCATCTTCTCCTGCAAGCTGGAACGCTTCCTTCGAAATGAACTCAGGCAGGATTTGCAGCCTTTCTCGGCGAGTTCCGAAAATGTATGCAAATGATAAATACTGGTTATTATAATTATCAAAGTTAATTGAAGATTTGTGAGGTAGCCTATGCCACTCTTTAAAAGGATTTTTCACGGAGCCTTTTGGAAGCAATCGCATAATAACAAACCTATACAGGATTTCTTACCGTCGCAGCAAGCCGATGACTCAATAAAAGAGCATTTGGAAGAAAACGAAATGAATATCAAAGTGATTTTCGCAAATTGTCCGGATGTTATATTCAGAGCCTTTAAAATCAAGGGGGTCCAACAAGCGCTGCTCGTCTACCTCGACGGATTAAGCGATACGGATTTGTTGGATACACATGTATTGTTGCCCTTAATGCAGATGAAAGAGACTGAAGAAACTAGCATTGAACTGCTTCTCGAAGAAAAGCTGTCCATTGCTGATCTTACAATTGTTTCCATGATGCATAAAGCCGTTTCTGAAATTTTATCGGGAAATCCCGTATTATTCTTCGATCATGAACCGCGGGCAGTCGTTTTAGGACTGGCAAAATGGGAGAAACGCTCGATTGAAGAACCGCAATCGGAATCTGTCGTAAGGGGTCCGCGCGAAGGGTTTACAGAAAGCATAAGTGTTAATATGATGCTGCTTCGCCGTCGAATAAAGACTCCGAACCTCAAATTTCAGCCGTTCAAACTGGGGACTGAAACGCAGACTCAAATTTTTTTAGCGTACCATAAAGGAATCGCAGAACCAAACTTGATTGAAGAAGTCACGAATAGGCTTCGTAAAATCAATTTAGACGCTGTATTGGAGAGCTCGTATATTGAGGAATTAATTGAAGATAACCCCTATTCCCCATTTCCGCAAATTCTAGAGACCGAAAGAGCTGATGTTGTTTGCGCCTCCTTACTTGAGGGACGTGTAGCGATTCTTATCGACGGAACGCCTTTTGTTCTGATTGCTCCAATTACCGTATTCTCCTTAATACAATCGGCGGAGGATTATTATTCCCGGTGGTTTGTTGGCTCCATCGTACGTATCTTGCGTTACGTTTTTATAGCGTTATCTCTTTTATTGCCGTCCATATACGTTGCAATCGTCACGTTTCACCCACAAATGCTGCCGCTGTCTTTATTGTTCAGTTTTTCATCATCCCGGGAGTTTGTTCCGTTTCCAACCATTGTAGAAGCGTTAATGATGGAAATCGCATTCGAAGCGCTCCGTGAAGCAGGCATTCGATTGCCCAAGCAGATAGGCGCTGCCGTTAGTATTGTCGGGGCGATCGTGATCGGTGATGCGGCGGTTCGGGCCGGCCTCGTCTCTGCACCGATGGTCATCGTGGTTGCCATTACGGGTGTTTCTAGCTTTGTCATTCCCCATTATTCGATCGGGTTGACTCTTCGGGTGCTTCGTTTTCCCATCATGATTCTCGCCGGATTTCTTGGGATCGTCGGAGTCATGCTGGGAATTATGGCGATTCTTCTCCATTTATGCACACTGCGATCGTTTGGCGTACCCTACTTGTCAGGTATCGCGCCGACCATTAGAGAGGATCTTAAAGACCAGTTGATTCGAGCACCTTGGTGGGCCATGAATAAAAGGCCGCACTTGACTGGAGACATCCGTACATTCAGACATGCCTCGCCGAAACCGGGTCCAACTCCACAGGATGATGATTCAAAATAAAAGGGAGGCCATTATGGAAAAAGGAAAAATATCAGCATATCAAATGTCGCTGATCATGTACCCCGCAGTTTTGGCAACAGTGCTTCTTTCGATTCCTGCACTCGTTGGCAAACTAGCGGAACGGGATATGTGGATCTCACCCATTTGGGCATCCGTTCTAGGCTATTTTACCGTTTGGCTATCCTTTCGGCTGCATAATCAGTATCCCGGGGCTACATTGATCCAAATGATGGAGCAAATATTCGGAACCTTACTAGGAAAATTTATCGGTCTGCTGTATTTACTCTTTTTAACCTTCAATCTGGGCATCATGATACGGGAGTATACGGAACTTACTGTAGGCAGAGCTCTGTCCCTGACTCCTATGCCCGTAATCATCGGCAGTCTGCTTATCATTTGCGCGTTTACCGTACGCAGCGGATTGGAGGTTATAGGCCGGATGGCGCAAATTTGTGTTATACCTATAATCTTTTTCCTTATATTATTGACACTTATGATCAGTCCAGATTGGGATATTGAGCGTATGTTGCCGATTTTTGCCAATGGGTTACAACCTTCGGTTAATGGGGCATTGATTGCGCAGGGATGGTTTTCAGAATTTAGCCTGCTTTTGTTTATGTTACCCTACGTAAAAGACCCGGATAAAGCGAAGAAGTGGGCAAATATTTCTGTACTGGCCGTGACTTTAACTATGTGTTTGGTTAATTTGACAACTCTTCTCGTATTCGGAAGCATTACAGGTAAAGTGGTCGATCCTTTGATGTCTACTATAGCGTATATTAGTATTGCAGATTTCTTCCAATCTATGGAGCCCGTTGGTATCGGCATTTGGGTGAGCGGATCTTGTATTAAAATCGCTATATTCGGATATGCTTTGTCTTTAGGTATCGCACAGTGGCTGAAATTGTCCGATTATCGTCCGATTGTGCTTCCACTTTATTTCACGCTCGTATTTCTTGCCCAGTTGGTTGTAAAAAATAGAATTGAATTGAACCATTTTTTAGCTACATTGTTTCCTTATTATTTAACTACATTCCAAACCGCCATCCCTTTGCTTATGTTGATCGTCTCCTTTTTTCTGACAAGAAAACATGCTATGAGAGTGAAACGATGAATTCGATTAGGTACATCATTCTCCTTACGTCGATATTCCTTACCCTCATTTTTCTTACGGGCTGCTGGAATTCCAATGAACTTAATCAATTGGCTATCGTTACGGGGGGAGGTATAGACAAAGCTGACGACAATAGAATTCGATTTACTGTCCAAATCCACGTTCCATCTTCCAAAAAAGATTCAAATGAATCACTCGGCAGCACGTCCATTCTCTGGGCCGACGGGGTTAACACCGCCGATGCTTTATCCAAGCTTCAAATTAAAAGCCCGAGAAAGCTGTTTTTTGGGCAGATGTACGTATTCATCATCAACGAGAAGTTTGCTAAAGAAAACGGCGTCCGCGATCAGCTCGATTTTCTTGCACGGGTCCCGGACACCCGGCTTCGCAATAAATTGTTTATCAGCGAAGATTCCGTAGATCAAATATTGTCTTCCAAAACCAAGCTAGAAAAGAGCAGCGTGGAGACACTGAGTGGAATTTCTAAAAAGCTGGTTGTGCCGGCCATTGATTTAAATTACTTCTTGCAGATGCAGGAGGATAAGGGACAATCCGCTGTCATACCCAAAATTCGCATGATGGAACCAGATCAGAAAGAAAGTAATTCTATGACCCCCGCAATAGTCGGCACTTCTATTTTAAAAAAAGATCGCATAGTAGGTGAGATTGATGTCGAAACGACTCGCGGTCTTATGTGGTTTCGCAATAAAATCGAACACCCGATGATAACGATTGTCCTAGACGATGAAAAAGGTTCTGTGTCTTTTAAAACTCTCCATGCCCGGACAGAATTACTGCCTCGGATTGAAAACGGCGAATGGAAGATGACCGTAAAGACATTATCGTCTGTCGATGTGGTTCAAAATGCAACAAATCTGCAAATCCCTAAACCGGATGTCACCGAAATGCTTGAAAAGAAATTGAACGAAGATTTACAAAAACGTCTGGAGCAGGTCGTTCAGCAAGTTCAACAGAAATTTAAAACAGATGTACTCGGATATGCCGAGGCTATCTACAGGAAATATCCAAAACAGTGGTATGCAAAAAAAGATCACTGGGATGAAATTTTCCCCGAGATCGAGACGGAATACGATCTCAACGTAAAAATTCTCAAACCGGGCGAATACATCCGCCAGCGGCAATGAAAGGGCAGTGATGAAATGAAATGGGTTCAGATTGCCAATGTTACTTGGATTCTCGCTTTAATTGTGCTTTACGAATGGCCTAAAATCGACAAGACCTTGAAAAGGGAAAAAAGAGCGTTTATTATCCTATGCGTGATCGCTTATGGTTTCTCTTTTCTACTTGTGCTTTTCCCTGACCTTTACAGTCCTGTAAAGGTCTTATTGACCCTGCATAAATCGTAGCTTACGAAAAAAATACAGAAAAAAAGGTACAGTCTCCTCAGTTTTCTTGAGCGACTGTACCCTTTGAGCATCAAAGGGACTTTTTCAGTGGTGGATTGTCAACAGTAAATCAGACAGCTTTTTTAAG
>NZ_ASSB01000124.1:0-633 GCF_000520755.1 Paenibacillus sp. 1-18 | reverse complement strand
AGAAATCCTGCATCAGCAGGGGAAAAGTTCAAGAGCCATCGCTGAGGAGCTGGGGCGACATCATGCGACCATTTGCCGGGAAATTCGTCGGAATGCTGAGCTAGAGCCCTACGATGCACAGCGCTCCCAACATGCTTACGAGCAGCGCCGTAGAGCCTCTGTACCCCAAGGCAAATGGACAGAGGAACAAGCGGTAGAGCTCGAAGAGAAGTTGCATGCGACATGGTCACCTGAGCAGATCGTGGAGCGTTTTAGAGCAGAAGGCCAGCCCACCGTGTGCTGCAAAACCATCTATCGCTGGCTCTATGCAGGCCGCCTTGCCCAAGCGGACGTGAAGGTGCTACGACACAAAGGTAAACGGCAACAGCCTGCTGAAAAACGAGGGAAGTTTGCCGTGGGTAAGTCGATTTCCGAACGCCCCAAGGAGATCCGTTCCCGGGACACCTTTGGACACTGGGAGCTAGATACGGTGGTGTCTGGTCGTGGGAAAAGCAAAGGCTGTGTGGCAACCTTCATTGAACGGAAAACCCGTTTGTACACCGCGATTCAAATGCCCGATCGAACGGCATTGTCGATGGAGATTGCCTTTGGCGTAGCGGCTTCTCAGTACCCTGTTGGGGTGTTTCAAACAGC
>NZ_ASSB01000123.1:0-1054 GCF_000520755.1 Paenibacillus sp. 1-18 | reverse complement strand
CGGTATTTCGCGCGAAGACCTGGAAGGCAAAATGCCGGGAACCCAATGCATTGTTTTACAATCCGCGCAAGGAGAAATGGATCAACGCTTTCAGAACTATGCTGCACGGATGTTTGACGAAGTGAAGAGTATCCTGAAGGCAAAGCCCAAAGGAAAGGCGCTTCTTCAGATTGTAGTTCCAGCCCAGGGCCAGCAGCAGCTTTTCCGTGCCCTTTCAGGGATACTTCATACGGCACAGTTTGAAAATCCCAAGGTTATGGGGCAGCTTATTGAAGTAGAACCTGGAGAAGATGCAGGAAGTCTTATAGCCAAGCTGAACGAGAATAGCCGCAGCCTGGCGGATAAACAGGTTCAATATCAAGACGGAAAACGCCGGGTGGCTGTATGGCGCGAGATCAGCGCAGGAGCATCCGGAGTGAAGCCGTTATGGAAGGACCGTGGAATCTATTTGATTACGGGGGGCGCAGGGGGCCTCGGGCTTATATTTGCCAACGAAATTGTCGGTAAAGTCAAGCATGCGACTCTGATTTTGACAGGCAGATCCCCGCTTAACGAAGATAAGCAGTCTAAGTTAAAGGAGCTTGAGGCCGCCGGTGCGCGAGTGGAATACAGGAGAGTTGATGTTGTCCGCAAAGAGGAAGTGGTGGCTTTAATCCAGGGCATCCGCGAAGCTTACGGAGCCCTTCACGGAATTATTCACGGCGCAGGAATCATACGGGATAATTTCATTCTAAGAAAAACCAAAGAAGAGCTGCAAGCCGTGATGGCCCCCAAGGTCAGCGGACTGGTAAACCTGGATGAGGCAAGCCAGGACTTGCCGCTGGACTTCTTCATTTTCTTCTCATCCATGGCCGGGGCTGTCGGTAATGTCGGCCAGGCGGATTATGCTATGGCTAATGCGTTCATGGATGCCTATGCAGGCTACCGGAACAGCCTGGTGCTGTTAAAGCAGCGCCCGGGACGGACACTCTCCATCAATTGGCCCTTATGGAAAGAGGGCGGAATGCATGTGGATGAAGAGACCGAGAAAGTGATGATGAAAGATTTCGGGATT
>NZ_ASSB01000122.1:0-7807 GCF_000520755.1 Paenibacillus sp. 1-18 | reverse complement strand
CTGGTTTGGGACCAGGGGGGCGCATGTTCAAATCGTTTCATCCCGATAACCTTTCGAAGGGTGTCTGATTATCAGACACCCTTTTCGACTTAATGTGTAGTCATTAAAACGGCTTCAGTTGGGTCATATTTTTGTGAAAGGTTATATTCATTGGCAGGGTGAATAGAGGTCGGATGATGGATGGTCTGAAGGAACATTAAACAGAAATGCTACAAGAGTTTTTTAAATATGCGTGATAAGAGCTTGCAACTTGATGGGGGGAGATGGGTATACGAAGGCTGCTGTCATAGACAGTGGTCTTTTTGTGTTCAGGGGATGAATTACTGATTTCTCGAGCGAGTTTCTTCCATTATAGTAGAGTGGGTTTCGGGTATTATAATAGAGGGAAGTAGGTCTCGTAGTTCATATCTGATAAATGGAAGGGGGAGAACGAGTATGTGTGGCCGTTTCACTTTAACAGCTGATGAATCTGAAATTATTGATACTTTTTCAGTTGATCATGTTCATTATGAATATAAACCCCGATATAATGTGGCTTCGTCCCAAACCATCGCCGCAGTTTCCTATCGAAATGGGGGGCGTGTGTTGGAAGGCTACAAGTGGGGCCTCATTCCTTTTTGGGCTAAAGACATGAAGATTGGTTATTCCATGATCAATGCTCGAGTTGAGACCCTACAGAGTAAACCTGTTTTCGGAATCTTCTTTCGAGAAATCGCATTGTCATTCCTGCAGATGGATTTTTTTATTAAATGTCAACAAAATATATTTAAGAACATAAGTGATCTACCAACATATAAGATGTATAACATTTTATATAAAAAAATCGGCACCAAATAAATAGATTTGGTTGGTGTAGAAGAGAAAAACTCTCCAGAAGGATTCTATGTGGTAACCTGTTTATCGAAGTTGAGATAGTGTCACGTTATATAAAAGTGAAGGTTCCATAATACATATATCTGCCAATTTGGATACGATAGTTCATCGGAAATAGAGAATAGTAGATAAACAAGACTGCTCTCTATTTTTTTTATGTAGGAGGAAATACACAAACTTAAGTAGCACAAAAATAATTTCGAAAAAATAATTGACTGATTGGTCTGGAAATGATAAGATGAGTTCATCAAGAGGAGGTCATAAACAATATCTCACAAAATCATTTTTTTAATCAAACTAGACTGAAAGGTCAAAAAACAAATCAACCCAAAAAATGGAGAAAGAAACCATGACAAACTAAACTATGACGCAAGAAGTAGTACGCGAGAGAGCGCAGGAGGCATTCCGTAACCATCTGAAACATCTGTCCGGTGGAGATATTGAAGCATGGGTAGAATTATGGGAAGAAAATGGCGTACTCTAATTCCCTTATGGCCCTGCAGGATTTCCGGATAAAAAAGAAGGTAAAGCCGAACTGTACGACTACATGCAGAACTTTCCGAAGCACTTTGAAGTCCAGTTCACAGAGCTTGAATTCCATCTGACGGAAGATTCGGAGCTCGTAATTGCCGAATTCAAGTCGGTTGGCAGCGTAAATGATGCTGTACGCTTCTCGGAATAAGAAGCGGAGACGGGTGCATGGATATACTTGTTCAGTTGAGAGTCATCTACTTCTTGACTGATTAAACCTATTCGCTCCTCTTATTGACTGAACGATCTATAAAAAGTAGTATGAGGAGAAGAAAGGGGCTGTAAATTTGGCAAGAAATAAAGAATTCGATACTACGCTCGTGTTGCATAAGGCTATGGAAGTTTTCGGCCATTACGGTTATGAAGGAACATCTCTGCAGCTTTTGCTTGAAGGACTCGGTATAGCTCGCCAAAGCCTTTATGATACCTATGGAACGAAACGGGATCTTTTCATAAAAGCAGTCAATCATTATGTGGACGAGAAGTCGTCCGCCGTCGTTGCTTATTTGCAGCAGGCCAGCTCCGTCAAGAAAGCGTTCACTGACATTTTCGCCGTAATTATGAACACGCTCATGGATGAACAGCGGCGAAAGGAGTGCTTCATCTTATACAGCGCTATAGATCAGGTTCCTCACGATCCCGAGATTGCGGCGCTGTTCGAACGCGACAAGTTGCGTCTAGAGCAGGCATTCTATGAGGCTTTGGTTCGTGGACAGCAGCAGGGCGAAATCGGCGCAAATCAAGACCCGCAGGAGTTGGCGCGCTATTTGTATCATGCGCGGTATGCACTGACGCAAGCGGCTAAGTTAACGGACGATCCTAAAGTTCTCGAACAAATAACGGCAGTTACGCTGACCGTGCTAGATCATAAATGAAGCGTTAGTTTGGCGCTTCATTTATTTATGAGGATAACAGACTGAACGATCTATTATTATCTCTATAATAGATCGTTCAGTCTGTAAAAAAGGGAGGAGAAGAAAATGAGTTCAACTAAATTCAAAGGATTGGCGCTATTTATTCTAGCTGTGTCGCAGCTAGTCATGGCGCTGGATTATACGATTATTTTCGTGGCGATGCCATCATTAGGCCAAGAACTTGGCTTTTCTGCGAACCATTTGCAATGGGTTGTTAGCGCCTATTCACTTGCTTTTGGCGGCTTCTTGCTTCTCGGCGGAAGGCTTTCTGATCTTATGGGCAGAAGGCGCATGTTTATGGTTGCTATGGGGTTATTCGGACTAGGTTCTCTTCTTGGAGGATTGGCAGAATCGCAATTGTTATTGATTATAGCGAGAGGACTGCAGGGTCTTGGAGGTGCACTTCTGTCGCCGGCAACGCTATCGCTGATTATGTCTAATTTTGAAGAGGGGCCGGAGCGTAACCGGGCAATGGGAATCTGGGCATCGATGGGCGGCGTAGGCATGTCGCTTGGTTTGCTTCTCGGCGGATTGCTTACCAGTTATGTCGGATGGGAAGCGACCTTCTTCGTTAATGTACCGATTACGATAGCGGTTATTCTTCTTGCGCCTGTCGTACTTTCTGAAAGTAAAGCCAACTCGGCTACTAAGCGTTATGATGCAGCAGGTACGGTGTCCGTTACTGCAGGCTTGCTGTTAGTCGTATATTACCTGATACAGTCGCCTGTCGAAGGTTGGCTCAGCTTATCAACGCTGCCTTATGTACTGCTTGGCGCTATTCTTCTAGCCGCATTCATCGTGATCGAAATGCGTACAAGCGAGCCGTTGATCTCCTTTCGCCTATTCCGCAATCGTAATTTGACGGGCGCTGCATTAACGGCATTCCTGTTCTCGGCTTCGTTTGGATCGCTGTATTATTTCTTAACGCTGTATACGCAGAACGTGCTTCATTATTCTGCCATTCAATCGGGTCTTAGCTTCCTGCCGCTTACGCTCAGTGCTTTTCTCGGTGCAAAACTGATTAATAAGCTGCTTGCTTCAGTTGGTGTAACGGGCACGATTACGATGGGCATGGGACTTGGCTTAATCGGCTTTCTCCTGTTGACTAGACTGTCAGAGACAGGGTCATTCTGGGTGATGATTCCCGGAACTGTGATTATTGGAATCGGTCAGGCGCTTACCTTTACAACGATGTTCATTGCTGGCAGTACGGGCATTGAGCCGAAAGAACAGGGCGTAGCTTCTGCGCTGATTTCCACAGGCCAACAGATTGGCGGGGCGGTTGGCCTGGCGGTAATTATGGCCATTATTTCGGCTGGCTTGAGTTCCAATACATCGCTGGAAATGATGATGCCGGCTGATCTTAACCAAGCCATTCATATCGCATTTCTGATCGCGACAGCCGTTGCACTGCTTGGAGTTGTAGTGGCCTTCACGGTACTCAAACCGCAGAAATCATCCAAGCAAGAGGAAATTAATGTGACGGTTTCCCATTAAGTAAAAATAGTAAGCGGCCATACGCAACCGATATATGCATATTATTCAAAGAATGTTCACTTGATCTAGAGTGTACTCAAGCATTTAACATGAATATGTATTCAGCAAGCAAACATTTAAAGGGAGAGATAAACTATGAAATATAAGCCGCTTGGAAATACAGGATTGTTAGTCTCGGAGTTTTGTCTTGGAACAATGACCTTTGGAGGAAAAAACGATCCTATGAGTTCTTTAATGGGGGCATTGGAGCTAAGAGAGGCTTCAAAGATTATCGAGGAAGCCTTGGAAGCGGGAATTAATTTTATCGATACGGCAAATGTGTACGGGCTTGGAGAATCCGAAGAAATAATTGGCGAGACGCTTAAACAGAAACGGCATGATGTGGTAATAGCCACAAAAGTAGGTTTCCGTATGGGATCAGGAGCAAATCAGGTTGGGCTCTCTCGAAAGCATATCATTCGTGAGGTAGAGGAAAGCTTACGCCGTCTTCAAACAGACTATATAGATCTGCTTCAGATTCACAGGCCGGATTCATTAACAGAATGGGAAGAGATACTTCGAGTGTTAGATGATCTCGTTACGAGCGGTAAAGTACGCTATACTGGAGCTTCTAATCTTCAAGGTTGGCAAATTATGAAGGCTAATGAGACGTCTTCACGCCTTGGGCTAGGACGATTCAAGTCATTCCAGTCCTACTATTCCCTTGTTGGACGAGAGGCAGAAAGAGAGATCATACCAGTCATTAAGGATCAGAATATGGGACTGCTTATCTGGAGCCCGCTGGCAGGAGGCTTTCTGACTGGAAAATATGTAAAAGGGACGGAAGGCGTAGCTGATGGCCGACGGATGAAGTTTCAGTTCCCTCCGGTTCATGTAGAAAAAGGCTATGAAATACTCGGAGTCCTTGAACATATTGCGCAATTCCACCAGTCAACCGTTCCGCAAATTGCGCTTGCTTGGCTGTTGCATCAGCCCGCGGTCACCAGCGTTATATTGGGGGCAAAGAGGCCGGAACAACTTCGTGAAAATCTTGGAGCAGCTGATATCGTACTAACGAATGATCAATTGCTTCAAATCGATGAAGTCAGCAAACTTCAACCGGAATACCCGTTATGGGACCCTACGGCTTATACGGCCGACCGTTATCCTATTTGAGGATTAGGGTAAATTAAAGCAAGAGGTGAGAAGGGCAGGCTCTTTTTACCTCTTGCTCTTTAATTTTTAATCTTTGGAGATGGCTGTTGTATGACTGTACATTTCAATCTTGTGATTGATCATGGCGATATACTGGAGTAGAGCACCAACCTGGCTCTCGATAAATATCCGTTGGTCCTCCAGCATTCCAATACGCTGATCTGTGGTTGCTTCTCCTTGTACGGTTAAGTTTACAAAATCTTTTAATTTCGAAATGGACATTCCCGTCTCTCGTAAACAGCAAATGAAACGAAGCCACTCAATGTGTTCTTCTTCATACAGCCTAAATCCGGTTGGGCTGCGTTCTATGAAAGGAATAAGCCCTTCTTTCTCATAGAATCTTATTGTATGAATGGACAGCTTCGATTTCTCAGCCAAATTTCCAATAGTAAACCGTTCTTTAACCATCCGATTCTTCCTCTCTCCATACTCCATCTTTTGTCATATTATTTCATATGGGGCAAGGAGATTCAACTATAAGAAGAATGAAAACTAAATCTAAGAGGTGGTTCAGTACCAGCTACCGACGGCATTCTAGGACGTCCATTCCGAAATCCAGTCACAATTTGTATGTTTTCTGAGTGATGGTCAACTAATGGATTTTCATGTGAATAATAATTAAGGCGAATTATCGATTTATAAAACGATTTAAGTGCTGCTAAAAATCTATTGATTGTATCAGGGCTATTTTTTTGTTACTGCACTAACTCGAACGAATTCCAGTGACGTACCTTGCAGTACATCTCGGCTCCTAGATAATCCTTAACTGAAACTCGTATTGCTTCCGGTGGCATATCCCAAGTTACCTTGGAACCTCGATAGTTACTGCTAAAATCAATCCAATAAAAGAATGGTAATAAAATGTTGAGATAATTAATTATAGAGGATTCTGCTATCCTGCCTTTTCATCGTGATAATACTCAGTTAGCGGAATGAAAGGTGATCCATTATAATTAAATACCAATAGACTATATTTACTTTCAATGTTTAGAGGACACCGAAAAAAGCGATATTTATCTATCATTTCACCCCCTTTCTATTCTACCGACTTAAAACGATAAAATGTTATACAGTACATATAAATTTGCTTTATATTTGCCTTTATTAACTATTCAGCTAAATTAATCTTACAATTTCTACGAATGGCAAAAGCAAGGGAAGGAGAAGCAGCCGTTTCGCTTTCAGCTGAAAACCAAGCAGGTGTATGGTTTTGCTGGCCTCTTTGATGAATGGATCGATCCAGAGGGAAATAAGCTGAGCAGCTGCACCATTATTACCACACGGCCGAATGAGTTGGTCCAACCGGTTCACGATCGCATGCCAGTAATTTTAGATGATGATGCCGTAAACATCTGGCTAGATCGGAACGTCTCATCCGTTGATCAGGTCATGAACATGCTGCAGCGGTATCCAGGGAAGAGCATGATTGTTTATCCTAATATCTCGTGCTGTAGGAAATGTAAAAAACACAGAAGCCAGTTTGATTGAAGAAGTCCCTCTGAACTCCAAGTAATTACGCGAGTTCAGAGGGACTTTACTATGTAAGTGACTCAATCAGTTTTATCATCGCTTCCGGATCAACGTTCCCAAAGTGGGCAGCTGTGATTTGATTGACCCACAGTGCCTGTGTACCTTCTGGAGCGGTGCTACCTTCCCGATAAATGCATGTCGGGGAAAGTGACAAATGACTCATCTTCTTCTCCGTCAAACTCAAACCATACACCAGTATTTTCGATTTCTTTCACCGTGGCCTTCTTAGCCGTCAGGCGCATAGCATCGCCGGAAAGGTTCCAGAAAAAAGTAACACGTTCATCCAAGTCAAATTTAAACTGTTCCATTGAAAAACACGCTCCTTTAGTTGGTTGAGATCCATATCGTTAATCTGCAGGGGAAGGAAGCAGACGGTATTACTCATTTAATTGTTCAAGTTCTACTTCCCGTTCAGCCAGGTAGTCAAGCTCGAAGAATTTGTCATTTTTTGCATACAGGTCTGTGCCGGTGAGATCAAAAGCAACGAGCAGACCATGTATACTCTTTCGCAGTCCTCTACCCTTACCAGAGAAGAATTTGACCTGTTCCTTATTTTCCCTCAAAGCAAAATATTTTAGGTCTTAAAAATTATCCAATCGATATTGGAAAAGAGCCTCCAGCTCCTTGAGTAATTTTTCGGTTCTAATATGAGTTGAGGCCATATTTTCTACTCCTTTAACGTTTGTTAACAACAGTAAACATTTGTTAACAAACGTTAACAAGCGATTTATGTAAAATATTTCCATTCAAGTGGATGCTCAAAAATGGGTAGGGAAGATTAATTTCAGTGTTCGTCGTCTTCTCTATACAGAAGATGACGAGTAAGGACGAGGCTTTTGTTTATTTTCAGTACCCCAACGCCCTCAACAGTAGCAGCATCAATGATACCACCTTCTGTAACGTAGTTACCAATGACACCATCAGCTTCAGGTGAACCTTCAGAGATGAAACGATCACCACATTTACATTTGTAAAGAACTGGTGTTAGGCCCCAAGAAATACGGTTATTGTTTTGATCAGCCAAAAGGCAAATCCTTGAGGGCGCATTGATGACCTCCACCGAAATAACTACATACTGCTTTTGGCATAAAAATCTCTCATTTAATCATTTTGGTTTTTTAAGGGAAGTGATATCCCTTATACTTATTAAAGAAGCGTGAGTAATGAAAGTAACAACCAAAGTCTTAAATTTTTTAGGTATACGGATTTTATGGTAAAAACAAACTCACAACATTTCACTTAAAAATCGGAGAATATGGTGGTATTTT
>NZ_ASSB01000121.1:0-338 GCF_000520755.1 Paenibacillus sp. 1-18 | reverse complement strand
TGGAAACGGCCGGTAGTGGATGGACAGGAGGTTCCAAGGAGGGCGGGAATCTCCTCGTTTGGAGCCGGAGGCTCCAATGCACACGTCGTGCTTGAAGAATATATTGCTGTAGAGCATGAAGCGGTCTCAGTTGCCGTTACCCCGGAGAAGCCTGCAATCATTGTGCTGTCGGCAAAGAATGAGGAAGGGCTAAAAGAGCAGGTACGGAGATTGCTGTCCGCCATGGAAGAACAGCCATGGACGGAGGCGGACCTTGCAGATATAGCCTATACCCTCCAGACAGGGCGCGAAGCCATGGAAGAGCGTATGGGAGTGATTGTAGAAAGCATCGGGGAGCT
>NZ_ASSB01000120.1:0-8210 GCF_000520755.1 Paenibacillus sp. 1-18 | reverse complement strand
GGCCCCTGCCAGTATGAATTTCGCTGCTCCGCCATTGACGAGTGCGGACGCAAGAGCCAAGCTTTCCATCGAGGTTGAACAGGCACCGAACACGCCAAGATAGGGGATCGACAGAGTACGAGCGGCAAAGCTGGTGCTGATTATTTGATTCATCAAATCGCCGCCGATATGAAACTGAACTTGCTCCTTGGTTAACCCTGCTTTTTCAATCGCCAGTTTTGCAGCTTGCTCGATCAAAACTTTCTCAGCTTTTTCCCAGCTTTCTTCTTCCAGCATGGAGTCACCATGTATGATGTCAAAATCGTCGGCAAGGGGCCCTCTGCCTTCAAACGGGCCAAC
Source organism: Paenibacillus sp. 1-18 (assembly GCF_000520755.1). Classification (NCBI taxonomy): domain Bacteria; kingdom Bacillati; phylum Bacillota; class Bacilli; order Caryophanales; family Paenibacillaceae; genus Paenibacillus; species Paenibacillus sp. 1-18. The sequence continues at coordinate 7,871 of NZ_ASSB01000120.1, read as the reverse complement.
TACGGTAGCCGAAGCCCGAATCACCGGTTTATTTTCAAAGATCCAACTTTGATGCCCTTTTAGCATATTAATGTCCTCCTCCAGTACCCTTAAGCACAAACGTGATGATACCCACGAAAAATGCCGCTACAGTTCCAAAAACAATAACCGAACCTGCAAGTTTAAACATTTTTCCGCCGACGCCTAATACAAAACCTTCACTGCGATGTTCAATAGCGGCGGATGCCATTGAATTTGCAAAACCAGTAACGGGAACAGCCGAACCGGCACCCGCCCATTGCCCGAATTTGTCATATACGCCGAGGCTCGTTAAAATAACGGAAATGAGAATTAACACGGCCACAGTGGGATTGGCTGCTTTTTTCTCATCAAAGCCGGCCCAATGAACAAACATTTCCTGAATTGCTTGTCCAATCACACAAATCGTCCCCCCGGCAAGAAACGCACGCCAGCAGTTTTGGAATAAGGGCCGTTTTGGTTCAAGCTGCTTGGCAAGTTTTTGATACTCCTGTTGGACCGGCGTTGCTTTTTTCATCTTTTCATTGCTCATTTTCAATCCTCCTGATCATCTGATCTAACGAATGAGTAGCGGTCTGACTTCCTTAATGACCCGTTTCAGCTCTTTTGCGCATTCTTCATACATTTTTTTTGCATTTGGCGATTGGGTGGACAGGCTGAACATTTCAAGATCCGCTTCACATTTTTTTAAAGTCGACAGCAAAGAAGCTTTAGTCTGAGGCTTAGGAACTCTGATCTGATCGTCAAATAAGTCAACATAAAGCTGGCCGTAGGCATCTACCTGGCCAAAAAGCACGTTTTCGATTGCAACGCCCATCTTTTCGAGTTCCGCATCCAGCCAACCCCGGTTGAGTCCCATCACAGCTAATGGTTCATCCATGACATTTCCATCCATAATGACTACCTGCGGCTCCTTTTCAGGCCCCACTTTGATGCCTAGGTGTTTGGGTGTCAGGGGTTGATTTTCTTTCGTTAGCAGGACGTTGATTTCTCCATTCGGCTCCATAATCGCAAATTCTACATCCGACGCAAGAAAAACATCTTTTTTTCGCAGCTGTTCCATCAGTTCGTCGGTGGTAAGTCGTTCCTTCTTAAGGTTATCCTCCAGAATTTTTCCGTCTTTAATTATGACCCTTGGTTTACCATCAATAAAATCCCTTCCTTTTTTACTCTTAATTTGTAAAAATTCGATTCCTAAAGAGACGCCTACCCATACAGACAATGAAATGACACTTAAATACCATTTTTGATCCATCTCTAATGAAGTATAGGCTGCCAAGCTTCCGATCGTGATCCCCGTTATGTACTCAAAAAGGGATAACTGGGAAATCTGTCTCTTTCCCAATAGCTTAGTCATTATAAAAAGTACGACAATCGCTAACAATGTTCGTGATGTAATAAGTAACCAATCTGGCATCATTTAGCCCCCTTTATTCTTTGCACCAAGTACATGTTTCCACTTGATGGTAAACCATATATAAGCAAGATCGTCAGTTTTTCGTCTTTTTATTCATTGAAATGTAAATGTTTACTTTTTTGTGCAATATCACTTTCCTTTGATTTTGCTTTTTATCGCTCTTTTCGGTGTATGATTTCGAAAAAAGGGGATACATTATATATGTCGTCTGGGCAGGAATAGTAGTATTTCCGTTCCTTACGCCTTAATCCTTTTAAGGAGGTGAATCAAAATGACCGTAGCTTCCGATGTCAAAACGTGTGTTGCTTCATTAAAAAGCGCTCAGGCTAGCTTAGAAACATTCGCTTTGAGCACCCAAAATCAAGAGGCAAAAACTCTTTTTACAAACGCGGCTCAGCAAACACAACAAATTTTGCAGCAAGTCGAGGGCCGAGTACAGCAGTTAGAGAATGAAGAACCACAATACAAAGGTTTCTAAGAATGAGAAAGGGGCTGTCCCAAAAGTCATTTTATGATTTTTCAGCCCCACTTTAGACAGGATTTCAAGCAATAAAGATGCCTTCAAACCCATTTTAACGGTGGTTTTGAAGGCTTTTTCGTTCAACGTTTGGGACTGGCTATTGGAAAGATCACGATGAAAAAAGGAAGTCATCCAATGTGCCGACTCATGCCCTTGATTAACCTGGCGAAAATCCGTATACTAACAAAAAAGCAAACGATATTATGCCTGTGAAGAGCATCCAACTCGGAGGCGTTTACGCCAAGGACCATACGTTAGCGTAGGATATGGCGATATGTACCTAAGTAAACCGGACCCGCCCGTTACAGCGGAGCAAAGTGGATTGGAGAGTCATGACATCTGTCATGCTGTCCGGTCAATTTGGGTGGCACCGCGAGATCAAAGCGCTCCTCGTCCCATGTGGATGAGGGCGCTTTTTGTATTTTTATCCGAAAAGGAGTGCGGTGTCATGTTGGCTATCAAATGGATTAGAGAGCATCAAGAGCAGGTTCAGAAGGCAGCAGACGGCAAAGGAATACAGGTATCGGTCGCAGAGCTGCTGACCCTGTATGATCGGAGAAAGCAGCTACTTCAGGAAGTGGAACAACTTCGGCAGAAGCGTAATCAGTGTAGTCAGGATATTGCCGCGCTCATCCATGCCGGCAAGAGTGAACAGGCAGAAGGGGCAAAGCGGCAGGTCAAAGAAATTAACGGACGGCTAGATCTTCTGGAAGCCCCGCAACAGGAAGTAGAGGAACAGTTTCAACAGCTCTTGCTTCTGATGCCTAATATCGTATCACCAGATACGCCACGAGGGAGATCAGATGAGGATAATGTAGAACTAGAGCGGGTCGGGGCGGTTCCGAACTTCGGATTTGAAGCAAAGGATCATATGGCGCTCGGTAAGCTTCATAAGCTAATCGACGTTCCTCGGGGTGTCAAAACAGCCGGTACCCGTAACTACTATCTGACGGGAGCAGGGGTCGCATTGCATCGGGCTGTGCAGCAACTTGCGGTGGATCTGCTGACTGAACGTGGATTCCAGTTGCTGGATGTTCCGCTGATGGTACGTGCAGAGGCGATGCGCAACACTGGTTTCTTCCCGCTCGGACTGGATCAGACGTACCGCATCACAGGAGAGGATCAGTGGCTTGTAGGCACTTCGGAAGTGCCGCTGGTCTCGTATTACAGCGGTGAGATTGTGGATGTTACGGACTCGATTCGGCTGGCGGCCGTGTCCGTATGCTTCCGCAATGAGGTCGGCTCAGCCGGAAGGGATGTGCACGGACTGTATCGTGTGCACCAGTTTGCCAAGGTGGAGCAGGTCGTGCTTTGCGAAGCCAGTCTGGACGCTTCGGAGCAGATGTTCCAGGAGATTACGCGCAATGCGGAGGACCTGCTTCAACTGCTGGAGCTGCCCTACCGCAAGATGGCTGTCTGTACAGGCGACATGGCACAAAAAACCTACAAGCAGGTGGACATTGAGACATGGATGCCCAGCCGTCAGGCTTACGGCGAGACACATTCGTCGTCCCAACTGCTTGATTTCCAGGCGCGCCGTTCCAACATCCGCTACCGCAATGCGGAGGGCAAGCTGCAATATTGCTACACGCTCAACAACACAGCGGTTGCTTCGCCCCGGATTTTGATACCGTTGCTGGAGAATCATCAGCAAGAGGACGGTTCGATCCGTATTCCGGAGGCTTTACGTCGATATATGCCGCGAGGTATGGAATTTTTGAGCACAAATTTCTAATTCTAATCATTGCAAAAAGACGAAGGACAACTATCCTTCGTCTTTTTTGCTGGCTCATTGTGTCATTATGCTTCTGCTTCCCACACACTGGCAGGGCCAAAAAATTCATAGTGGATATCCGAAACAGGGATATTCCACTCCTTCAACAGTGCATACACCGATTGCATGAACGCTTCAGGACCGCAAAAATAATATTGGGCGTTCCAATCCGGTATTACGGATTGCAGCCAAGGCAGGTCCAGACGGCCTTCCTTGTGAAAGGCCTGTGCCAGCCGATCCTGCTCTGTTGGACTGCTGTAGCACCACCGTACTGTGGCCAGTGTATGTGCGGCGACCAGCATTTCCACCTCATTACGCAGAGCATGGTTATCCCCATTGACTGCTGCATGGACAAAGGTGACAGGGCGATCCGGGTCAGACTTCACCAAGGAAGCCAGCATGCTGACCATCGGGGTTAACCCGACCCCACCGCTGATCAGCACGACAGGTCTGTGATCTGCCCGATCCAGTGTAAAATCACCAGCCGGTGCAGATACCTGCAGCACATCGCCCTCTTGCACCTGCTCATGCAGATACACAGAAACTTTACCTGCCGGGCGGGACTCTATGGCATCCTCACGCTTTACAGATATCCGGTAGTGAGGTTGTCCCGGTGCATCTGAAAGACTATATTGACGAATGTGGGTATTATGTTCACCCGGAATTTCCATTTTCAAGCTGGTATATTGTCCAGGCTCGAATGCAGGCAGTACCTGTCCATCCTGCGGCACCAGATAAAAGGACGTAATTTGCTCGCTTTCCTTAACCTTTTTCTGCACAACAAAGCTCTTAAAGTCTGACCAGCCTCCCTGCTGCTGTTCCGCCTCCTTGTACATTTCAGCTTCCACGTCTATAAATACATTAGCGATCACACCATAGGCCTCGGCCCATGCGTTGATGATCTCGTCTGTAGCCGCATCTCCCAGCACGTCCTTGATCGCAGCAAGAAGATATTTTCCGACGATAGGGTAATGTTCTGGCTTAATTCCCAAACTGCGGTGCTTATGTGCAATCTGACGTACCACCGGGAGAATTTCTTCCAGGCGGTCAATGTGCTGTGCAGCCGCATATACAGCGTTGGCCAGCGCTCCCTGTTGACGTCCTTGCTTCTGATTCGCGTGATTGAATATATTGAGAAGCTCGGGATGGGCCTCAAACATCATCTGGTAAAAGCGCTTGGTGATTGTAGTTCCGTGTATCTCCAAAACAGGTACAGTCGATTTGATCATTGCAATGGTTTGCTCACTTAGCATCTTAGTATCCCTCTTCTCTCCAAAATAAGATCAACAAAGGGTGTTTCAACATTATCCACCCATTTGTAACCCTCAATTTAAAGCAAGTATACCCACATAAAGTAACCGTTCATGTGATTCCAGTCACTTTAAATTTGAAATAATTTGTGAACGTGTCAATGATAAAACGCACAATTTTATCCAGTCGTAGTAAGCTAGTTGCAATGGCATCTTCCCACGGGAACCATTCCAAAGACTTCAATTTATCCCACTTGTAAACGCTTCCAATTAGGATACAATCGAAGATGAGGTACCGGACAAGCTGTTCCGGCTCATCCTATTCGAGTTAAAGGAGGCAGATGATATCGTGAAGTGGATCAACAGCAGCAAATGGTTAGCCGTATGGATTTGTATCATGTTCGCAGTGGCCAGTGCAGGTCTTCAACCCAATGCAGCACATGCCAATACAACAGGCGTTACGCAAGCAACCTACGGGACCGAGGTTAACCAAACGTTGGATGGTTTGGACGCCGCCAAGGCCGAACTATCTCTGAACACAACAGCAAGTACAGCCATTACAAACGGAACGGATTGGAAGGACACCGCAGGTAACCCGATTCAGGCGAACAGCGGTAATATCCTAAAAGTAGGTTCCACTTATTATTGGTACGGCGAGCATGCCGAGAACTGGAAATTTGAAAAAGTGAACGTATATACCTCAACCGATCTGAAAAATTGGTCCTTCCGCAGCACTATTCTCACCAAAGATTCCGCCCCTGAGCTGAATTCAAGCAAAATCGAGCGTCCCAAAGTCATCTACAACAAAACCACCGGAAAATATGTACTATGGGCACATTATGAAAATGGCACGGACTACTCACTAGGTCGTGTAGCCGTCGCTACCAGCGATACACCCGACGGAAATTTTGCCTACCAAGGCAGCTTCCGCCCGCTGAATTACGAGTCTCGTGATATGACAGTGTTCACGGATACTGACGGTAGCGGCTACCTTATTACAGCTTCCCGTAAAAATGGCGGCGCCAACGATACGATGGCAATCTTCAAGCTGACAGCCGATTATACAGGCGTGCAGTCGTTCGTTGGCTGGATTTTTGAAAATGGCTATCGTGAAGCTCCTGCTGTTGTGAAAAAGAACAATACCTACTACCTGTTCACCTCGCAGGCATCCGGCTGGTATCCGAATCAGGAGCTTACGCAACCGCCAGCTCCATGACTGGAAGCTGGTCTGCTCTGTCGCCCTTCGGTGACCCGGCAGCTTACGGTTCGCAAATTCACTCCATCGCTACCATTACAGGCAGCGCAGGAACCAGCTATATCTATATGGGCGACCGCTGGAATCCGCTCAAACTGAGCGACCATAAATTCATCTGGTTGCCATTGACCCTGAATGACTCCAACAAAACGGCAACCCTGAACTGGTACAGCAGTTGGGATCTGGATGCTGCGACAGGCACAGTCATCCTGCCGTCCCTTGTGAATCACGCACAGGGCAAAACAGCGACTGCTAGCTCAGCTGCATCTGCGTCTTGGCCTGCTTGGTGGCAGGTCGATTTGGGCAGTAGCAAGACCATCAGCGAAGTGGATATTTCATGGTTTATGTACAAAGACTCTGAAGCGTACTACAAATATAAAATTGAATACAGCACAGATGGAGTTAACTACTCCACGATTGATCGCACAGGTAATACCACGTATGGTTTTACCAGTGACAAAGTCAATTTTCAAGCTCGCTACGTGCGAATCAATCTTGTAAATGCAGTGCTATTCAATAACCCGAACAACTGGTATACCCCGACGGTGCATGAAGTTAGACTGCTGGGTAACTAATTCGTTTCATGAAAAAGAACATGGCAGGAAAGCACCTACATTAAGGAGGCTCCTTCTGCCATGTTTTCTTTTGACCACATTACTATCCACTTTGTATTCACTAGCTCAACGCATTCGATTGACTGTGGTACACACAAATTTGTCATACCGATGCCGTGAGAATGAGTATTCAAATGGTATACCCGTATCCAGATAACCCACCTGCTCAATTTCCAGGATTGGATCATCCGCTGCACAGTCCAAATGCTCCCGATCCAGTTCTGTCGACTTGGACGCCCGGATGGTACGATGTGAACCGACAATATTCAGGCCCAGTTCCTCCTTGATATGCTTGTACACCGAACCGTGCAGCACCTTCTCGGTAATACCGCTGATCAGCTTCGTGGGCATGTATGTGCGTTCGATAACGTAGGGCTCACCCTCCACGACACGCAGACGGATCACATGATATACAGGAGAATCGACATCAATAAATAGATGGGCCGCTACCTCTTCGGATGGAAATTGAACGTCAAAGGCGACGATTTTATTTTTGATCTCTTTCCCGCGCAGTACGTTGGTTAACCCCAGCATTTCATTTACGACAACGTTAACAGGGTCATTGTGAACTGATTTGACGATAAAGGTTCCGTGTCCTCTTTTACGATTCAGCAACCCGTCCGCCACCAATGTGTCCAATGCCCGCTTAATCGTCATCCGACTTACACAAAACTCTTTTGCCAGTGAGATCTCATCGGGAATCGGATCATCACTGCTATAGGTCTTATTCATAATCCGCTCTTTGACCTCTTGTGCAATCCGCTCGTATTTGTTCATCTGTCTACCACCTGTACTAAAAATTGTTTTATGTCAGCATTTTACCAAAACATCAGTAGCGCTGGTTCTTTTGGTTCTGCAAATTGACTTTATCCATTTTTGCGTTCCACCAGCTTCACAGCCTGCTCATAGGCTTTCTTACCGTCAACCATTCCGTATGCCATCATGTCAATCACTTCTACATGAATACCATATTGGGCTGCTTCCTTTTCCAGCTGTCCTTTAAGAAAACTCATTTGCGGGCCA